>JANOYH010000205.1:0-17376 GCA_031428775.1 Bacteroidota bacterium | reverse complement strand
AAGTATTACAGTTTGATGCAGAGGGGAAGCCACAATTTGGGGGCAAATTTTTCACCTATACCCAAGATAATAGTAAACCCCCACAACCCGCTTACCGTTTTTGTTTTGAGTTCAAAAAACAAGCCGGCGCTAAGCTTAACTATGACCCAGAATTAGATCGCGTGGTCTTTGCACACCTTGTTAGCGAAACGGGCGAAGCAAAAGAAAAATATACCCTTGTGCCCTACGGTAGTTACGAAGGATTCCGTTGGCAAAATGGCAAATGGATCCATGAAAAAAATATTGATGAAGCAGACCCCAAGCCTGTTCCTATTCAAAAATAAAAAAGTGGATCATCTTTAGCAGACACCCACTTTTTATATAACCCTTTTTGACTTTTTACTTTTAACTTTTGAATTTTTTGCTTTTTAATCCAGCTTCAAAACTGCTAAAAACGCTTCCTGCGGCACTTCTACATTACCCACCAAACGCATCCGTTTTTTACCTTCTTTTTGCTTTTCTAATAATTTACGTTTTCTACTTACGTCACCCCCATAACATTTGGCCGTTACGTCTTTTCTAAGTGCGCTGATATTTTCTCGCGCAATTACTTTGGCCCCAATGGCCGCTTGAATAGCAATTTGGAATTGTTGTTTAGTCAATAGCTCTTTTAATTTTTCACAAAGTCTTCTACCAAAATCTGTTGCCCTACCTCTATGTATCAATGCACTTAATGCATCCACTTTTTCATTATTCAACAAAATATCCATCTTCACAATATCCGCTTCGCGATAACCTATTGGTGAATAATCAAAAGAGGCATATCCCCTAGTTTGACTCTTCAACTTATCGTAAAAATCAAATACAATCTCTGTGAGTGGCAATTCAAATGTTAACTCAACCCTAGAAGGCGTTAAATAAGTTTGATTTAACAAAATTCCACGTTTACCCAAACAAAGGGTCATGATATTTCCAATATAATCGGGCATGGTAATGATCTGTGCCCTAATGAAAGGCTCTTCAATCCTGTCTAATTTTGTAGGATCGGGCATTTCAGATGGATTGTTTACAAAAAGCTTGTCGCCTTTTGAAGTATATGCATAGAAACTTACGTTGGGTACCGTTGTAATTACCGTTTGATTGAACTCGCGTTCTAGTCGCTCTTGTATAATCTCCATATGCAACAATCCCAAAAATCCACATCGGAATCCAAATCCCAAAGCCTGAGATGTTTCTAGTTCAAAAGTGAGCGAAGCATCGTTCAATTGTAATTTGTCCATACAATCGCGTAGCTCTTCAAACTCATCTGTATTTACCGGATAAATACCCGCAAATACCATGGGTTTCACTTCTTCAAAACCATGAATCATTTCACCAGGATTATTAGCCAGTGTAATAGTATCACCCACTTTTACTTCTTTGGCCACTTTAATTCCAGTAATAATATACCCTACATCACCCGCTTTTACTTCGTCTTTTGGGGTCATTGTAAACTTTAAAACCCCTACTTCGTCGGCATTATAATCCAAACCAGAAGCCACAAAACGAATCTTGTCGCCTTTCTTTAAAACGCCATTTAAGATGCGGTAATAAACAATAATCCCTCTAAAACTATTGAACACACTATCAAAAATCAATGCCTGTAAGGGAGCCTCATAACTACCTTTTGGAGCAGGAATTCGGTCTACAATTGCGGCCAATATTTCGTCTATCCCAATACCGCTCTTACCACTAGCCAATAATATGTCTTCAGCCTTACAGCCAATCAAGTCCACAATCTGATCTGTTACTTCAGGAATTTTGGCACCATCCATATCAATTTTGTTGATAACAGGAATGATTTCCAAATTATTATCAATAGCCAAATACAAATTGCTAATGGTCTGAGCCTGAATACCTTGAGACGCATCAACCAATAATAAAGCACCCTCACAAGCGGCCAAAGCCCTACTCACTTCATAACTAAAATCAACGTGTCCAGGGGTATCAATTAAATTGAACACATAATCCTCTCCCTTATATGGAAAGTTAATTTGTATTGCGTGACTCTTAATAGTGATTCCTTTTTCACGCTCTAGATCCATATTGTCTAGCACTTGATTCATCATGTCCCTTTGTCCAACCGCCTTAGTATGTTCCAATAAACGATCTGCCAAAGTACTCGTACCATGGTCGATATGGGCAATGATGCAAAAATTCCGGATATTCTTCATAAGGCTGCAAAGATAGGAGCAGGAGCATAAAAATGGACGTTTATGTTATTAATGCTCTGTGAATAACGATAGAACCCCGAAAGGCTTTATTTTTGAGGGGATTAAACAAGGTTTTCCACTATGGTCTTTAAAAAGTTCAATAAACGCGCGCAGGTCAATCATGAAACTGGTTTAGGAACCAATACGTCTCTGGGTAGCGGACGGTTTTTTAATAAAGACGGAAAGGCCAATATTGAAGTAAGGGGTCTCCATTTCTGGCAAAGGTTAAACCTCTATCATACCCTGCTTTCCATGAAGCAATGGAAATTCTTACTGTATATCATGCTGTTTTTTATTGGTATAAATTTTGTGTTTGCAGGGATTTACCTAATTATAGGAATTGAACATTTGAATGGATTAGTGGCAAATACAGCGGGAGAAAAATTTGGAGAAGCTTTTTTCTTTAGTGCACAAACATTTACAACAGTTGGCTATGGAAGAATCAATCCTGTAGGATTTGTAACCAGTTTTGTGGCATCTTTAGAAGCGCTAACCGGTTTGATGAGTTTTGCACTGGTTACAGGATTACTCTATGGAAGGTTTGCAAGGCCTAGGTCATTTATTAGGTATAGTGAGCACGCCCTATTCGCTCCATTTAAAGACGGAGTAGCCTTGATGTTTAGAATGGCTCCTTATACCAAGAACTATCTAGTTAATGTAGAAGTCAGGCTTACGATGGCCATGAAAGTATTGGAGGATGGGGCAATAAAAAACAGGTTTTACAATATGAACTTGGATATATCCAAAGCAAATACCATGACGGCAAATTGGACCCTCGTTCATCCGATTAATGAGGATAGTCCCCTTTACCAATTCACCAAAGAAGACATAGAAAATGCCGATGTAGAACTGTTGGTTTTTGTACAGGGCTTTGATGAAAGCTTTTCTAATACGGTCATTTCTAAAGCTTCCTACTTACACAAAGAATTTGTGTATGGTGCTAAATTTGTACCCATGTACCATCCCAACGAAACCAATGATGGCACCATTTTAGAATTAGACAAACTAGACCATTTTGCACCGGCTGATCTACCTTTTCAATTTTAATGCATGATGCCCCAAACCAAGCAAAAAAGTATTTTGAAAGCAACACATTTTATTTATTCATGACAAGCATAGGAACAAATATTGAAGAAGCTGTAGCCTTATTGAAGGCATCAGAATTGGTGGCCATCCCTACGGAAACAGTTTATGGATTAGCTGCAAATGCCTTAGACCCCGTTGCGGTGGTAAAAATATATGCGGCCAAAAATCGTCCGAGTTTTAACCCACTAATCATTCATGTGGCCAATGTAGCTGCTATTTCAAACTATGCAATCCTTGATCCTATCAGTGCTCAATTAGCCGCCGCATTTATGCCCGGCCCCTTTACCCTATTGCTTCCAAAAAAATCAGTTGTGCCAGATTTAGTAACTGCAGGTAGTACAAAAGTAGCGATAAGGATTCCCAATCATCCCCTTACACTGAAACTCTTGCAAGCCATAGATTTTCCTTTAGCTGCCCCAAGTGCTAATCCATTTGGCTATGTGAGTCCAACTACTGCACAACATGTATTTGATGGGCTAAATAATAAACTAAATTATATATTGGATGGGGGTAGTTGTGCAGTGGGACTAGAATCCACCATAATAGAAGTAAAAGACCAACAAATCATCTTACACAGATTAGGTGCCATAACCACCGAACAAATTACCGCTATTACTGGATTAACTGTGACTAGAAAAGAAATGGCAAAAAATTTGGAAGCGCCCGGGCAAATGAAAAGTCATTATGCAACCAAGACTCCACTCATTCTTGGTCAGATCCCTTTACTATTAAAAGAATATGCGAAGAAAAAAATGGCCACTATTTCTATGTCCGATACTTATGAAGGTTTGGCAAAAGAGCACCAATATATTTTATCGAAGAAAGGCGATCTAAATGAAGCTGCGCAACAACTTTTTACAGTGATGCGCAGCATTGATGAGGTTGGCTATGATGTAATACTAGCAGAACATTTTCCCGACGAGGGATTGGGTAGAGCTATTAATGACCGACTAGAACGTGCACAAGTAAAACACAAATAGTAATTTTTATGTTCCAAAATAATGACCCATTGTCCGTTATATTAATCCCAGAATTTATCTGGATACTTCAAACAGAAATCATACACAGGTACATCAACTAGCAAATGCTTTAAACTTGCTAATTCATCAGCAGAAAGTGTTTCCTGCAATTCCTGGAATAACTCCCTTTCTTCGAAACGAATATGGTTATCTAACTCAATAGCAAATGATTCAATAGGCTCAAAAAGGTCAGCCGTTGCATCATTATTTATTCTGTTTACCAGCAATAACATTGACTGATGTTCCGCCAACATTTGTTGCAATGCTGGAACCAACTTTGGATGCTTTTTTGAAAAGGGAACCAATGTCAATTCTTCTGTATGAAAGTGTTGGTGTAATTCGTCAAGCCAAAATTTCAACACAAAATCACGCATCATTTTAATGGAAGCATTTTTGTCTAGTCCTTTTTTTAATAAAAGACTAACTAACAAACCCTGATGATGTTGCCTGCTTAAAGGTTGCAGGGCTTCCGTTCTTATCAAAGCCATTATTGCAAACCATTTATAATTGCCACAAATTCATCCGCTATTAAAGATGCACCACCAACTAATCCACCATCCACATCGGGTTGAGAAAATAGTTCTATTGCGTTTGCCGCTTTTACACTGCCACCATATAATATACTGATATTATTGGCTACTGTTTCTCCATATTTTGCAGCAAGTTCAGCCCTAATAAAAGCATGTATTTCCTGAGCCTGTGCACTACTAGCCGTTTTGCCTGTACCTATTGCCCAGATGGGTTCATAAGCAATGACCACTTCTTGTATTTGTGCTTCAGATAAATGGTATAATGATTCTGCTAGTTGTTTGGCAACAAATTCATTTTGTGCATTTGTATCACGGATCTCTAAAGGCTCACCGCAACAGAAAATGGGTTTCATTTGATTGGCCAAACAGATGTCTAATTTTTCTGCCAATAATTGATTGCTCTCATTGAAATATTCTCTGCGTTCAGAATGTCCTAAAACTACCCATTGAATACCAACCGACTGAAGAATTTCAACAGATACTTCCCCTGTATATGCACCACTTTTTTTGTTTGAACAGTTTTGAGCTGCAACAAATACATTTGTTTTTCCAACCAATTTTGTTGTGGCCATTGGCAAATAAGGAAAAGGAACGGCAAATACTACTTGCTGATCTGCTGTTAAACTATGTGGCTTTGAAATGATATCACTTAGTAATTGTTCACCTTGTTGAAGGGTTAGATTCATTTTCCAGTTTGCTGCCGCAATTTGTTTTCTCATGATTGGATATGATTTTTGTCAAAGATAACTTTCAAAACGCTAGTTTCCGCATCAGTTAATGAAGACCACTTCATTTTCTTCCAATTATCAATTGCATAAAGGGCTTTATTGAAGTCGTATTTCATACCAGTAACACCCCAACTAAAATTTTCAATAATGGTAGGTAAGAGTCCTGTTCCAAATACATTACAACTCACGCCAATCACGGATCCTGTGTTGATGGATGAGTTGATAGAAATGCGCGAATAATCGCCCATGATGAGTCCGCATTTTTGTCCAACTACTACATACTGATTGGTTCCATAATCCCATACTTTCACATCACCTGCAGTATTTTTAACATTGCTATTGGTAGAACCTGCTCCAAAATTGCACCACTCGCCTATCACCGCATCACCCAAATAGCCATCGTGTGCTTTATTGGTATAACCCATGATCACCGAATTCTTGATTTCACCACCTCCTAAAACGCCCGGACCCAATGTGGTTGCACCATAAATGCGACTATTCATTTTAACCACTGAATTCGTACCCAAAGAAAATGGTCCACGAATACATGATCCTTCCATAATGGTAGCATCTTTGCCTATATAAATAGGGCCAGTTGTTGAATTCAGTGTACAGAATTCCATTTTCGCACCCTCTTCAACAAAAATGTCGGCCTGTTGTAATAGATTAACGGTTGGTGAAATTGCTTGAGAAGCGCGGCCTTTAGTAATCAATTTAAAATCGTCTCGAATCATTGCGTCGTTCCATAACATGATTTCCCAAGGATGTTTTAATCTTTTCACTGCGTTCGTTTTGGTACAGCTATTGAATATTTCGAGAAAGGGTTTAAAATCCTCAAATGCAATGGCTGATTTAGCTGCAATTAAACCATCGTCATCGCACAAACAAGTTTCCATTTCCAATTGTTGGATTAAATCCCAAATGTTATCGTCAGGAATTACTGATGCGTCTATCCAAAAACTGGCACCTGTTGGACGGTCTGGATACCGTGGTTGTAAGAAGTCAACCGTTTGCACAAAAATCGTCTCCTTCGTTTTTAGTGCCCACCGCTCCTTAATGCTCAAAATGCCGAAATGCAGGTCAGCTAAAGCTTTGGTAGCTGTCAACGGGTAAATTCCTTCCCTATTTGGGTTATCAAATAATATTATAGACATGTTGCAAATTAATGGATTCATTTTGTTTCTTACCTTGCAGACCTAAACAAAAAACCGATCACATGAGTCTTGGATATTTCTCTTACCCCATGCCAGTAAATGAACCCGTTTTAAATTATGCACCAGGAAGTGCGGAAAGAGCCAGTCTGAAAAAGGCTTTGGCCGATTTAAAAAAGAAGCCAATTGACATACCCATGTATATTGGATCAAAAGCAGTACGTACTGGCGATAAAGGAAGCATCCATCCCCCACATGAAATTGCACATACTTTGGCTACCTACAGTAAAGGAGATGCTTCGCACGTAAAACAAGCCATTGACGCATCATTAAAAGCAAAAAATGATTGGGCAGCCATGAGCTGGGAAAACCGTGCACACATCTTTTTAAAAGCTGCAGATCTTTTAGCTACGAAGTATCGCTTTCAAATGAATGCGGCTACGATGTTGGGGCAAAGCAAAAATGCCTATCAAGCAGAAATTGATGCGGCTTGTGAATTAATTGATTTTCTTCGATTCAACGTACATTTTCTCAGTAATATCTATAAAGAACAGCCCATCTCCGGACCTGGTATGCACAACCGTTTAGAATGGCGACCTTTAGAAGGTTTTGTATTGGCCATTACACCCTTCAACTTCACTGCTATTGGGGGTAATTTACCTACATCGGCTGCCATGTGTGGTAACGTAGTAGTTTGGAAAGCAGCCAATACGCAGATTTATTCTGCGCAATTATTTATGCGCATTTTGAAAGAAGCCGGCTTACCAGATGGGGTTATAAACTTGATTTATGTAGATGGTCCAACTATTGGAAGTGTTTGTTTCTCCCATCGCGATTTTGCTGGCGTACACTTTACAGGATCAACTGGTGTGTTCAATAGTATGTGGAAGACAATTGGAGAAAATATGGGCACTTATCGCTCTTATCCAAGGATTGTAGGAGAAACCGGTGGTAAGGATTTTGTTATTGCACACAAAACTGCCAATGTAGATGCAGTTGTAACCGCACTAGCCAGAGGCGCTTTTGAATACCAAGGTCAAAAATGTTCCGCCGCATCAAGGTGTTATATTCCGAGCAATATGGCGGAAGAAGTAAAAACCAAATTAGCTGCTGCAGTTTCATCCATGAAAATGGGTACAGTAGAAGACTTTTCAAATTTCGTGAATGCCGTAATAGATGAAAAATCTTTTACCAATATCACTAAGTATATAAATAATGTAAAGAAAAACAAGAAAGCTAGCATTTTGGTAGGTGGTGGATTCAATAAAACAAAAGGCTACTTTATTGAACCAACTGTGATTGTAACCAAAGACCCCAAATACACCACTATGTGTGAAGAAATCTTTGGGCCAGTATTAACCATGTATGTGTACGATGCAGAGAAATTCGAAGCTACTTTAGAATTGCTTGACAATACCTCTGACTACGCATTAACAGGTGCCATATTAAGTCAAGATAGAGCCGCTGTAGAATTGGCAACCAACAAGTTAAGAAATGCCGCTGGTAATTTTTATATCAATGATAAACCTACAGGAGCTGTAGTAGGTCAACAACCTTTTGGTGGTGCCCGCGGATCTGGCACCAATGATAAAGCAGGCAGTCAGCTAAACTTATATCGCTGGTTAAGTGCAAGAACTATCAAAGAAACTTTTAACCCACCCATCGATTATCGATATGCTTTTTTGAATGAAGCCTAGTGCTTCCATCAAACAATAAAAAAGGGTGTAAGAATCGGCCATTGGCATTCTTACACCCTTTTAATATTAATGATAGTGTTGTGTGAATCTGCTAATTAAATATAATATTATTTAGGCAAAACAACAGTATCAATAACATGAACAATACCATTCCCAGCTTTGAGGTCGGTAGCAATTACTGTGGCAACACCACCCTTTTCATCTGTTAAAATGACTTTACCTTCTTTTAAAGAAGCCGTTAAAGTACCACCGCTTACTGTTTTCACAGCTACAGATCCTTTTCCAGCTTTAATAGCTGCAACAACTGCTGCCGCATCCATATTACCCGCTACAACATGGTAAGTAAGAATTTTAGCAAGTGTTGCTTTGTTTTCTGGTTTTAATAAACTTTCAACAGTTCCTGCAGGTAATTTTGCAAAAGCTGCATTTGTTGGGGCGAAAACGGTAAAAGGTCCCGCACTTTGTAAAGTCTCCACTAAGCCAGCTGCTTTAACTGCTGCAACCAATGTGCTATGGTCTTTTGAACCAACGGCAATGTCAACAACCGTTTTTTGAGCAGAAACAGTTCCCATTAAACCTAAAAAGGCAATAGCCAATGTTGTAAAGAATTTCATTTTCATAATTATTTTGTTTAATTTATTATAACTAACAATTAAACAATACAACAGTTCAAAAAAAAGATTTGTTTTGGATAAGCGGTAAAAAATGTATTGAAATGGCACTAGTTTTAACCTAATTCTGCATTATTACCCTATATTTGCGCTCAAAATTTGCAACATTGTCCATGAAATTCTCAAAAGAAACCTACCTGTACTGGTACGAATTGATGCAGTTGATTCGTCAGTTTGAATTGAAGTCGGAAGAAATGTACAAAATGGCAGGAAAAATCCGCGGGTTTTTTCATGCATATATTGGTCAAGAAGCCATTGCTGCGGGTTGCATGACTGCCACTCAGCAATCAGATCCTTTTATTACGGCTTACCGTGATCATGGTTTGGCATTAGCAAAAGGGGTTTCGGCTAATGCTTGTATGGCAGAACTTTATGGCAAAGCAACGGGTTGTTCTAAAGGCAAGGGAGGCAGTATGCACTTCTTTAGTGCTGAACACTTTTTCTTTGGTGGACATGGAATTGTTGGCGCACAAATTGGAACAGGTGCCGGATTGGCTTTCGCTGAAAAATACAAAGGCACAGATAATGTGTGTTTGTGTTATTTTGGAGACGGAGCTGCTCGTCAAGGAATGCTCCACGAGACATTCAACCTAGCCATGTTATGGAAATTGCCCGTCATATTTATTTGCGAAAACAATAATTACGCAATGGGTACTTCCATTGAAAGAACCAGTAACGTAGTGGACATTTATAAATTGGCTGATGCATATGAAATGCCGGCCGACAAAGTTGATGGCATGTCGCCTGAAGCTGTACACGAAAGCGTTGCACGCGCTGTTAAAAGAGCACGTGAAGGAGATGGCCCAACGCTATTAGAATTAAAAACCTATCGCTACAAAGGTCACTCTGTTTCAGATCCTCAGAAATATCGTTCCAAAGAAGAAGTGGAAGAATACAAAGACCAAGATCCAATCAACAAAGTGAGAACGACCATCCTTACCAATGATTTTGGAACGGAAGAAGACCTCAAAGCAATAGACGACCGTATCAACGCCATCGTTGACGAAAGCGTAAAGTTTGCAGAAGAAAGCCCATGGCCTGATGATAGCGAAGTTTACAAAGACGTTTACCTTGACCAGAACTATCCTTTCATAGTTGACTAATTAACAAGCAAAATAACTACTTTAAATAGCACAAGCATTATGAGCGAGCAACATACAGCGCACACAGAATCAACAGATACCTTATTGAAATTGCAACATTTCTGGAATACAAATCAAAAAGCTATTTTGGCCGTCTTGATTGTACTAGTAGTAAGTATTGGTGGATGGTTTGGATACAATGAATACATCCTTAAACCTAAAGAAGATAAAGCAGCAGATGCTATCGTTAAAGTTCAGGGCTATTTCCAAATCGATTCTGCTAATTTGGTTTTGAATGGCGATGGTCAATCTAAAGGTGCATTATATATCATCAATAATTTTGGCGGAACCAAAACTGCCAACCTTGCAAAATATTATGCAGGCGTTAGTTATTTGCACATTGGTGATTTTGCCAATGCCGTTAAATACTTGAAAGACTTTAGTACTGATGCTAAACAAGTGCAATTATTGGCTCTAGGTAATTTGGGCGATGCATATGCAGAACTCAATCAAAAAGACGATGCAATTGCTGCCTATAAAAAAGCTGGAACTATTTTTGAAAACGACGAAGCTAATTCTGCTGAATACCTTTTTCGCGCAGCACTTTTGAGCGAAACTTCAGGTAAGTCAACCGAAGCTTTAGACCTTTACAAACAAATCAAAACTA
Organism: Bacteroidota bacterium; assembly: GCA_031428775.1. Lineage (GTDB taxonomy): Bacteria > Bacteroidota > Bacteroidia > Chitinophagales > Chitinophagaceae > Sediminibacterium. The sequence goes on along the minus strand of JANOYH010000205.1, from coordinate 6,514 downwards.
AGTATCCTAAAACCGACAAAGGTTTTCAAGCAGATAAATATATCTATCGCTTAAGCATAGAAAAAAACGACTAGTGTCCGCTTATGGCAAGTAAAGGAAATAACGCATTAAACAAAGGCATCCCTTCTATTAAGGATGCCTTTGTTGTTATAGTAAAAACAGAATGGAACGCATACATCGTTAATAAACTGGAAGCAGGGGCAAAAAAAATATTGAAAGAACAGGGCATTAACTTTAAAACAATTACCGTACCCGGTGCATTTGAAATAGCTTTTGCAGTGAAAAATCACTATGCTTATTGTAGTACTCCTCCCGATGCCTATATCACTTTGGGTACCATCATCAGAGGCGATACGCCACACTTTGATTATGTTTGCAAAGCAGTGACCGATGGGGTTTTACAACTTAACCTTAGTCTTGATTCTCCCGTCATCTTTGGTGTACTGACGCTTGAAAATGAACAACAAGCGCTGGAAAGAATTGGTGGAATACACGGACATAAAGGCGAGGAATCAGCAATCACTGCTATAAAAATGATTGCCCTGAATAGGAAACTGAAATAAGTTCAACTCTTGCATTATCAACTATGAAAGTACAAATCTTTGTTCCTTGTTTTGTTGATCAACTCTACCCTACTGTTGCATTTAATATGGTTAAAGTATTAGAGAAAGCAGGATGTGAAGTAATCTATAATGCACAACAAACCTGTTGCGGTCAGCCCGCTTTTAACGCAGGTTTCTGGGGAGAATCAAAAGAAGTATGCACTAAATTCCTGAACGACTTTGAAGGCGCCGATTACATAGTGGCCCCAAGCGCTTCTTGTGTTGGATTTGTTAGAAATGAATACGCTAAACTGTTCGACAATTCTGCGCACCTACAACAAGCTAAAAAAATTAAAGACCGCATTTTTGAATTGTCGGAGTTTCTCATCGATATCCTTAAAATAGACAACCTCGGAGCCAGCTTTGAAGGTAAAGCCACATATCACGATAGCTGTGCCGCATTGAGAGAATGTAAAATAAAACAAGGCCCAAGGCAATTATTGGCGAATGTAAGGGGACTTGAAATAATAGAAATGGACGATGTTGAAACCTGCTGCGGATTTGGTGGAACATTTGCCGTTAAGTTTGAACCTATTAGCGTTGCCATGGGTGAACAGAAAATCACTCACGCAGGTGCTACAGGCGCAGATTACATTATTAGCACTGATATGAGTTGCTTGATGCATATCAATGGCTGTTTGCAAAATCATGGTGCCAATATGCAAGTATTGCATTTGGCGGATGTTTTGGCAAGTGGGTATTAACTTTAAAAAAATTATTATGGCTTTTTGGTTGGTTAAATCAGAACCTTTTAAATATAGTTGGGAGCAGTTTGTTATAGAAGGGAAGACTATGTGGGATGGGGTTAGAAATTATGGTGCTAGGAATAACCTTCGTTCCATGAAAAAAGGTGATTTGGCTTTTTGGTACCATAGCAATGAAGGAATGGAAATTGTTGGAATAGCCAAAGTTGCAAAAGAAGCCTATCAAGACCCAACAACCGATAACCCAGCATGGCTTGTAGTAGACTTCAAGCCTTTTAAAAAACTCAAAAAGCCCGTTTCTTTGGCCATCCTGAAACTAGACCCAAGGTTGGCTCAAATGGACTTAATTAGACTCGGACGACTTTCGGTGCAAACCGTAAAAGATGCCGAATGGGAAATTGTGATGCAATATGCAAAATAACTTAGATTTAAACTTTTACTAACAAACTTGGCGTTATCCTTGCATAAAATGTACTCATGCGTAAAGGACTGTTTTATTTATTATTTTTTATTGCAACTCCTTTCCTAGTTGCAGCACAATGGAATGAAAATTATAACGACCTCAAACAATATATCCAAAGTCAACCAAATCTTAACATCGACAGTAGTGATTTCTTATCCATCTACCATAACAAAGAACTACACTATCTATACCCTTTATACAAAGCGTTTAAACAAGAACAACAACTCATTAAAGCACAGGGACGAGTTAATTATTATACCGATCTAAAACAATCACTTGCATTTCTAGGCGACTATACCGGCATACTAGAAATTGAGCGAATGGAAAGGGTAAATGCATCCACTGATTCCATCAAAAAAGACATCGCAAAACAAGGCAATCCATTTGACGGAGCAGCATTTAAAGACGCAAGAAGGTATGTTATAGAACAGTGTAAAAATAGTCGCGTTGTTATGATTGACGAAGCCCATGAAAAACCTCAGCACCGCGTTTTTACCCAATCACTTTTAGTTGAATTGTACCAAAATGGATTCCGCTATCTCGCATTGGAAACCCTGAACCCCTTTCCCAATGCGTCATTGAAACATATGAACCTCCTCACTGGTCACTATACCTGTGAGCCCCTAGCTGGCGAATTGGTTAGATGGGCCATCACCGTTGGCTTTAAACTCATAGCTTACGAAGATACTGTAAGGTCCCATACCGTAAACCAACGTGAATACCAACAAGCAAACAACATCAACAAAATTTTATTGGCAGATAAGGAAGCTAAAATTATTGTTCACGGAGGTGCCGCACATCTTGAAGAAGGTGCTAGTGAAGACGGCAGAATACCAATGGCCGCCTATTTTAAAATCATTTCTGGCATTGACCCAATCACCGTTGATCAAACCAACATGACGGAAGGCAGTAATGGCAATTATGGCGCAATCTGGTTCGATAAATATGCGCCTACTTTGAATTATGCTAGTCCCATGACACCAATCAAAAATGGGAAACCAGTGGATATATTCGACTACCATTTATACGATATCTACGTTTACCATCCTCCTACTAAATACAAAAACGGCAGACCCAGTTTTTATTCAATGAACGAGTTAAAAAAGGAAACAGCCGTTCAGCCAATTTATAAGACCCTATTTTTTGTGCAAGCTTTTTATGAAAATGAATACCAGGAAAAGCATTTAGGTTTAGCCGTGCCTGCTGATCAAACTTATACTACTGCTATTGATGGCTATTATTATTTGTATCTTCAAAAAGGCAGGTATGAATTGGTTTATCGAGATAAACACTACAAGATACTAGGCAACAAAATACTCGTGGTAGAATAGCATTTCTCCCCATTCCCTTTTTTTAACCTTCCCTACGGGTAAATCAAGCTATATTTGCCGCTCAAAATTTTGAACATGGCATTACAAGCAGGAATAGTGGGATTACCCAATGTAGGAAAATCAACTTTGTTTAATGCAGTAAGCATCAGTGCTAAAGCTCAGGCTAGCAACTATCGCTTTTGTACAATTGAACCAAATGTAGGTTTGGTAGATGTTCCAGATCCCCGCATCACAAAATTGGCTGAATTGGTCAACCCAAATAGAACTGTTCCAACACAATTGGAAATTGTTGATATAGCCGGTCTTGTTAGAGGCGCTAGTAAAGGAGAAGGACTTGGCAATAAATTCCTTGCCAATATTCGTGAAGTTGACGCCATCATTCACGTAGTTCGTTGTTTTGAAGACGAAAACGTTTTAAGAGAAGAAGGCGCTATAAATCCTATTAGCGACAAAGAAATCATTGACACAGAATTGCAATTGAAAGACCTGGATAGTGTAGAAAGAAAATGGAGCAGGGTTGAAAAAATGGCAAGGGTTGGTTCCGATACCAAAGCCAAAGCAGAATTTGAAGTTTTAGACCGTTGCAAAAAACACTTGGAAAAAGGAAAAAGCATTCACTCCCTAGGATTGTCTAAAGAAGACAATCTTGTGGTTGCTGATTTATTTCTTTTAACAGATAAGCCCGTTTTATATGTAGCCAATGTTGACGAGGCTAGCATGCATACAGGAAATAAGTTTTCTGAAATACTGAAAGCTTGCGTAGAAGCAGAAGGCGCAGAAATGATAGTGATGTGTAATAATATTGAAGCACAGATTGCAGAAATGGAGGCAGAAGAGGATAAGCAGATGTTTATGGAAGAATACCATATGACGGAGCCTGCTTTAAATAGATTAATCAGAACAACCTATCATTTATTGAATTTAGAAACCTATTTTACAGCAGGCGTTCAAGAAGTACGTGCCTGGACAATCCACAAAGGATGGAAAGCTCCTCAAGCAGCCAGTGTAATCCATACCGATTTTGAAAAAGGTTTTATCAAAGCAGAAGTAATTGCCTATGACGACTTTGTCAAATACGGCAGTGAAGCAGCTTGCAGAGAAAATGGTCGCTTGAGAATAGAAGGTAAAGAATACCTCGTTAAAGACGGCGACGTAATGCACTTCAGATTCAATGTGTAATCTTTGGCCTTTTTCTTTTGACTTTTTACTTTTGACTTTTGACTTACCTTTAACCCATGAGTGACCTCTCTATTTGGGAAAAAGAAAGTTTCTATGCCACACAAGATATTATTATTGTGGGGGGTGGTTTAATGGGACTATGGACGGCACTTGAACTGAAAAGAAAAAATGCAAAATTGCACGTTACCATCTTAGAAAGAACACCCATTCCCTTTGGCGCATCTACTAGAAACGCTGGCTTTGCATGTTTTGGTAGTCCCACTGAAATGATACACGACGCAGAACAAATGGGCACTGATTCCCTACTTGAAATAGTAGAAATGCGTTTCCGAGGTATTGAAAAAATCAAGTCGAATTTCAGCAATCATATCATTGATTATGACCCCTGCGGTGGTTATGAATGCATCAACAAAAACTATCCTTATTGGGATGATTTAGATGGCAAACTTGATTGGCTAAATGGTCAACTGAAAGACATCACCAAACAATCCCAAACCTTTGTTAGAAAAGACCATGCCATTGCAGAAAATGGCATGCGCGGTTTTGATGGTATGGTAGAAAATAGTTTAGAAGGAAGTTTGCATAGCGGCAAATTGGTAAGTGCACTAATACAGAAAGCACAAGCCTCTGGGGTATCCATTTTGAACGGATTGGAATTGATTGGCTGGCAAAAGAATTGGGACTGTGTAACCATACAAACCGCCCAGAATATTAACCTGAAATGCAATCAATTATTGTTTTGTACCAACGCATCTACCCACAAACTTTTTCCTGAATTGAATATTACACCTGCAAGGGGCCAACTCATTGTAACCTCTCCTATAGAAGGGCTAAAACTAAATGGGACCTTTCATTTTGATGAGGGATTTTATTATTGGAGAAACTTGGGCAACCGTATTTTATTGGGCGGTGCAAGAAATGCCGACTTTGAAACAGAAAGAACAACTGAAACCAATGTAACAGAACTGATTAAACAAAAACTGATTGAATTTCTTCAAACTCATTTACATCCATCTTATCAATACACTATTGAAAATCATTGGAGCGGCATCATGGGTTTTACTGAAAACAAAAAGCCCCTATTGCAACAAGTAACAGATAATGTTTTTGTGTCCATTTGTTGCAATGGAATGGGTGTGGCGTTGAGTCCGATTTTAGGCGAAAATGCAGCCCGCCAATTACTGCTCTATTTTTAACGAATTCACCTACTGAATTTTCTTATTTTTGATATCATTTAATTTATGAAGAGAATTATTGTCTTATTCCTAATGCCTTTTGTTTGGACTTCTTGTAATAACTCCAGGGTTGAAACGAATCAATCCCCTGTAGGCGCCATTCCCTCGCCAGCCATACTCAATTATACCGTGCTCAATATTTATCCGCACGATACCAGCTCATTTACGGAAGGGCTATTCTTGCATGAAGGACTTTTTTTTGAAAGCACAGGCGAGTATACTAGAAGCAAGCTTTTACAAATTGAGCCAAAAACCGGAAAAATTAAAAAGTCTTTTAAGTTAGCCAATCAATATTTTGGAGAAGGCATAAGCATCATCAATAACAAAATATACCAGCTAACCTATAAAGAACACAAAGTGTTTGTTTACGATATGAATTTCAAAAAGCTGCCACAAGAATTTGAATGGCCTTATGAAGGTTGGGGAATGACAACCGATAGCAAACAATTGATTCTAAATACAGGTGGTAGTAATATATATTTTGTAAATCCAGAAACATTCAAAATTGAAAGAACGCTTGGAGTAGTTAATAATAATGGCTATGTATCAATGGTCAATGAAATGGAATTGGTGGATGGATATATCTATGCTAATATTTATTTGACTAATGAAATCATTAAAATCAATGTTACCACTGGCCTAGTTGAGGCGAAGGCAGATCTAACAGATATCTTGAAAAAGAATGGCCAACCAACTTATGAAAAAACCGATGTATTGAATGGGATTGCTTATAACCCAGTAAATAAAACATTTTATGTAACAGGTAAATATTGGCCAGCATTATTTGAAATAAAGTTCAATTAAAATAGGATTTAGTTTATTTCATAGCAATTGAGTAAACTTCTTTTATCAAGCTCGTTTTGAAAGAATATAAATAATTGAACTGCATCTCTCTTTATTCATCAAAGCTTTTAAATTGGAGACCAACCCATTCCATATTGCTGGAATCATATGGGTCTTTCCTGTCTTGCATTTCTCACTCAACATAGACACATAAAAG
>JANOYH010000204.1:0-7607 GCA_031428775.1 Bacteroidota bacterium | reverse complement strand
GAGGAGTTCTTGATTCCATTGGGTACTAGTTGTTGCAGTGATGGTTTCTGCTAAAAAGAAGGGAAACAACATTAGAGTGCCCAGCGTAAAGACAATGATTAAAAAATGGAGACTAGAAACACCTGTTGGTTTTTTGCGAACCAATACATTGTAAATGGCAAATGCAAAAGCACCTCCAAGTACCCAAAGATCGCCGGTAGAAAAATGGAATAGCCATAGCTTTTCCCAACTGCCTTTTGACAATAACAATAGGATGCCTGTAATACAAATGATCATGCCAATAATTCTATTGATACCCATTCTTTCCTTTAAAAAGATTAAGGCTAATAAACTGGCAAAAATGGGAGAGGAGGTAGTGCCTATAAGCGCCATATTAATGGCGGTGGTATAGTGCCCTGCGAAATATACAAAGGTGTTGAAAAGGCTGATTCCAGTAAGTGACACCCAGAAAAAATAGGCGTAATTAGCTTTTATGACAACCCAATTGTCTTTATAAGCGCGCCAACCGATAGGTAATAATAGGATGGTTGCTAGAAGCCATCTATAGAAAGCCAGACTAATGGGACCAATCAGCGTATGCACACTTCTAGAAATGATAAAATTTCCTGCCCAAAGTATGGTTGCCACCAGTGCCAATGCAATGCCAATCAGGGTATCTTTTTGGGAATGGGTTGAATTCATCATAAATGCTAGTGGTGCGCGAAATCGGATTGAAAATTACCTTTAATTCTTTCCATCGGGGGATTGAAATAACCAAATTGTAGTTTAGGGAATTCTTCTTGAATGAGTTCTAACAATTGTTTCACACCCAAGATGTCGCCCGTTTCATGAACCCCTATTTTGCCCATGTACCAATCAGGGTCAATATTAAAATTACGCCACTGTATCATCTTCAAATCAGTATCAATTATCAGCTTGCGTAAGGCTTCGTATTCTTCCACACAATCTGTCATGCCCGGAAATACAAAATAGTTGATGCTAGTCCACCCACCAAAATCACGCATCACTTTTAAGCTATCAATGATGTCATTGAAATGATAATTATTAGGGCGATAATAGGGATTATAAATGTGTTCTCTTGCCGAGTTGGTGCTTACGCGAATGCTGTTCAAACCTGCTTCACACAAGGCTTTCACGGCATCTGGTTTAGATCCGTTGGTATTGATATTGATACTTCCTCTAGGGGTATGTTTTCTAATTTCTAGAATGGATTCACGAATGGTTTCCCACATCAAAAGGGGTTCGCCTTCGCAACCCTGACCAAAGCTAATAATGGGAAAGGGGGCTTCCATTAAATGTGGTACCGTAAATTCAACGATTTCTTGAGCAGTTGGTTTAAACGTAAGTCGGTCTTGGGTAGAGGTGATTGTTTCGTCTTCCGGTTGAAATGAAATGCAGCCAATACAATTGGCATTACAAGCGGGCGATGTAGGTACAGGACATTCCCATCGGCCCAAGGAAAAATTTCTTGCAGCTGGACAATGATAGGTCATGCAGCAGTTTTCCATCAAATGTTTAACCAATCTGTTGTTGGGATAGTGTGTTAATAAATGGGTTGTACCTGTTGCCACTTTCTCATCATTATAACCAACAGATTCTTGTCGGATATCTTGTTCAATTCTAACTGCTGTTACATAAAATTTCTGATCCAACCAGCCCGCAGCAGTATAACAAAATAGGGGTAGTGTAGGTGCATCAGCAGCGGTTTCAAAAGCTGAAATATATAAACCAGTATGTGCAGGTGGAATGAAAGCGGCTACAGCCCAGCCTTTATCACATAAACGCATATCGCCTGTATTCACATCAATGCCAATGCCCCTTCTGCCAGGAAGTTCATAAAGATTACCTCCTTGGGGAAGTTCTATCCAGTCTTCTACAGGAACAGGCAACGCATCCCAACCAGCTCTTCCTGTTGCGTAAAGTGTAGTGTCTTCAAAGATATTTCCTTCACCATCTGAGTAAAGGATATAGGGTGATTGTTCAATTTGCATAGGTATTCAGTAAAAGTGAAAAGAAACGTAGAAGCATTAATCCTTCTTAGCCAACATATTCCGGCAAAACTCGTTAAAATCCTGCTCATCTCGCGCAATTGAGCCAGATTGTATTTCTTTTTGAATGAGTTTGTTGCTATTGAAGTCGATGGTGAGAATGCCATCTTTCAAGACCACATTGGATAACTCAGACCAGCTATAGTGCTTTTTAGGAAAGCTATTGATAACCATTTCTTCATCGTCAAAAGCTACTTCCTGGGGAAATTTGGCTTGTTTTTCAATGAGTCCGGCCAATAAGTAGACCCCACAAATCCATTGACCATTGGGAATATACCACCAACAGATGGTTGCTACAAAAAGGCCGAATCTATAATAGGGTATTTGGTCTTTTTTGACTAACCACAAACAGTAGCTCCACCATGCTATGATGCCAGTGATGCCAATATAAAGCACGTATTTTTGTTGGACCATCCCTTGAAAAAGGGCATACAAAAATGCAGATATACTTAGCAAGAGCATTAATTGACTGATAAAATCAATTACCCGATAAGAAGGCCTTTTCAATTCTATAACGTAAGGATATATTTTCATCGATAGAATTAACTAAGAGATGATTTAACCAATAGATTACTAATGCGCCATAAAAGGTGGGCGCCAACATTGCTGTCCCAGTCGTTCTGCCCAACGCCAATTTCCACTAAATCGAAGCCGATTAGTTTGCGTCCGCTATCTAAAATTTTCTTAATCAAGAAAAGCACTTCTTCTGTTTCATAACCGCCTTGTACGGGGGTGCCTGTATTTGGACAGTATTTACGGTCAAGTCCATCAACATCAAAGCTCAAGTATACCTTGTCTGGCAATTGGCTAATGATATCATCGCAGATGAGTTTCCAAGAATCTCCTTCGTATTGGCGTTCTTTAATAGTTTGGTCTAAATAAGTAACTACCCTATTATTACTATTACAAACCAATTCCCATTCTTCATCACAAAAATCGCGAACGCCCACTTGAACAATTTTGGTAATAGCTGGAATTTCGTTAAGCGCATTATACATAACAGAAGCGTGCGAATAAGTAAAGAATTCGTAATTCTTGCGTAGGTCGCAGTGTGCATCAATTTGCAATATGCCAAATTCGCCATGTTTTTCAGCAATGGCTTTAAGGAACCCGAGGCTAATGCTATGATCGCCTCCCAATAAGCCCACAAGTTTGCCCTTTTTCAACAACTCAATGGTATGGTCATAAACCCACTTGTTTAAGAAAATGCCACCCTCATTGATGTCTTTGAGGCTTTTGGTCATGAACTTATTGTCTTCCACTTTTTCTCCCTTAGAGATATAGTCGATATACAATTCGGCTTCTTTGCGTAAGTAATCGCTTTTAAGCAAGATTTTTTTGTCAACATCCCGCATATAAAAGCCTTTCATCCAGCCATCGTGAAGGTCTTTGTTATAAAGATCAACTTGGATACTAGATTTTAAAATGTGTTCTGGTGCTCTAGAAGTACCACCACCATAACTAACCGTCACTTCCCATGGCACAGGAAGGATAACTAAAAGGGATTCTTCTTCTGTAGAGGGAAGCCCAAAAATATTGTTGTTCGGATTACCAACAGTATTGGGATTAAATAGCGATAAATCTGGCATGATAAGGTTGCATTTTCAACAGGATGCAATTTACCTTCAATTTCGGGAAAACCTGTAAATATGTTTCTGCAAAAACGGGTTGTTAGGAACAACTTTTTAACGTCCTATTTAGGAAAAGGATTAAAAGGCTGATAAACATCAGGTTTGAGTGAGTAATTTTGGCCTACTTTTGTGCACGTAAAACTACGAAATGAAAAAGACCCACATCATCATTTTAGTCCTAATAGCCGCATCAATTGTTGTGTTAATCAGTTATACGGGCGATTTAACTACCTATGAAACCATCTCATCAGCTAAACAAAAGGAAGGCAAGTTTGTAAACTTGATTGCAAAAGTGGACAAACAACAGCCCGTTGAATACGATGCTGTAAAAAACCCCAATTATTTAAGTTTTACTGCAGTAGATACCCTTGGAAATAGTATTAAAGTAATTTATCACAATAATAAGCCCACTGATATGGAAAAAAGTGAGCGCTTGGTGTTGAAAGGAAGGGTGCAGGGAGATCATTTCGACTGTAAAGACATTCTTTTAAAATGTCCTTCAAAATATAAGGATGATCCAAAAGCCACAGAAAAAGCGGTGCGCAATACGGGCAAATAACTTAGCAATAGACAGACTCTTACCATCTTGTATTACCTGAAAAAGTATTCATGAATTATATTGGGGAACATTTATTAATTGGACAGGCAGGCCATATTTTAGTTTTGGTTGCTTTAGTAGCGTCAATGTTGGCTACAATTGCTTATTTTATGGCCAATCGCAGTGCCGATGGCGATGAAAAAAAGGGCTGGATTAGGTTAGCGCGTTGGTCGTTTTTTGCAGAGACCGTATCCATTTTTAGCATTTTTGGCTTGTTGATATATCTTATATCCAACCACTACCACGAATACTTTTTTGCCTGGAATCACTCTTCTAGGTCCTTGCCCTCGAAGTATTTATTGAGTTGTATTTGGGAAGACCAATCGGGCAGTTTCCTGTTGTGGAGTGTATGGCATTGTGTGCTGGGATGGATCTTGGTATGGAAGGCGAAAGATTGGGAAGCGGGTACCATGTTTGTGGTAAACTTGGCTCAGTTTTGTATTGGTACCATGTTATTGGGGATCTATGTGTACGGGGCAAAAATTGGCAATAATCCATTTATTCTTTGGAGGGACCAGATGCCTGATTTGCCCATTTTTACCAATCCGGAATACTTACTATTGCCCAGGGTTTATGAAGGCAATGATTTGAATACATTATTACAAAATTATTGGATGGTAATCCATCCTCCGGTTTTGTTCTTGGGTTTTGCCTCAACCATTATTCCTTTTGCGTATGCATTTGCAGGGTTAATGAACAAGCGCCACGATTGGGTAAAACCGGTCTTGCCATGGGCGGCGTTTTCGGCCGCAGTATTGGGCGTTGGTATCATGATGGGTGCGGCTTGGGCTTATGAGAGCTTATCATTTGGAGGATATTGGGCTTGGGATCCAGTGGAGAATGCATCGTTGGTGCCTTGGTTAACCTTAGTTGCAGGATTGCACGTGAACATGATTTATAAGAATAGTGGCTATTCTTTAAAGACCACCTATTTTTTCTACTTCATCACTTTTACTTTAATTCTTTATTCTACTTTCTTAACAAGAAGTGGCATATTGGCTGATACCTCTGTGCATGCTTTTACGGTAGACGATAAAAACTTGCAAGCCATTTATTTGCAATTACTCGGATTTTTAATGGTCTTTTTTGTACCCGCCATGGTCTTATATGCCAAGAATTATAAAACTATTCCAACCATCAAAAAAGAAGAACAGACCTATAGTAGGGAGTTCTGGATGTTCATTGGATCATTGGTTTTGTTTTTAGGGGGTATTGTAATTATAGTAAAAACATCAACGCCGGTTTTCAATAAAATATTCGGATCAAATATTGCACCGCCGGAAGACCCTGAGTTCGCACATAATCAGATTCAGATTTTTGTGGCTATGATTCTTGGATTCTTAACGGCAATTACGCAGTATTTAAAATACAAGGACACGCCAAGGGCGCAATTTGGGAAAAAGATTTTAGTACCCACTTTGATATCAGTAGCCATCAGTTTGTTAGTAAGTGTATTTGGAGGAATTCAATATGGTTCAAAAGGCCCCGTTTTTTTAGTGGCCATTCATATAGCCATCTTTACAGCGATCTATTCAGTTGTAGCCAATTCGTCTTATATCTGGTTGGGATTAAAAGGTAAGGTAAAATCAGCAGGAGCAAGTGTGGCGCACGTTGGATTTGGTTTGGTATTATTGGGCATTCTAGTTTCCTCTGCAAAGAAAACAGTGTTAAGCTGGAATACAACAGGTGTAACGCCATTGTCGAAGGAGGCAAAAGGTGGACAAGGTGACCCCGCCGAAAACCTCACTTTATTCAAAGCTGTAAAAACAGATATGGGTAAGTATATGGTAACCTGGATTAGGGATACGATAGACAATATTGACCACAAGCGATATTTTGAAATTGAGTTTATAGCCAAAGACAAATCGGATAGTTTCTTTTTGTATCCTGATGTTATGAAAAACAATAAGGGAATGGAGGGGTTCTCGGCTAATCCATCTGCGAAGCACTATTGGCATAAAGACGTATTTGGGTATATCACCTCATTTCAGGAAAACAATGTAGCCGATACCACTACTTTTAGAAATAAAGTAATAAAAGCAGGAGATACTTTGTATTATGGAAATGGGTTGATGATATTAGACAAAGTGGCTATCAATCCGGTGGAGCAGAAAGCTAGGGTTGAAGAAGGCGAAGTTTCTTTGTTTCTAAATATGACCATTATATCCAAAGATGGTAGGAGGTATCCTGCCAATCCCGGTATTGCCATTAAAGGGCAAACCTTGCGTCTGTTAAATGATACCGTTCGTTCACAAAGTTTGGTGTTGCAGTTTAATAAAGTGCTCGATCAAAAAACTGGACAGCTGGAATTAGGGGTAAAAGAAAGTGGTGCCATTACGGAGTTGATAACGTTGAAGGTTTATGAGTTTCCGTTGATCAATGTATTGTGGCTGGGAATAGTGGTGATGACGGTTGGATTTGGCATGAGTATTCGTCAGCGTTTGTTAATAAAAACCAATTTAAAGGCGGTTTAAATAGAAAGAGGTTACTTTTTTTGCGTGGGCAGCATTAATGTATAGTGAATTGTCTATTTTTAAGAACGTGATAAAAAGCCTACCACATATCAGAATAGTCTTGTTGATCCTTTTAGTAGGATGTGGTGTTGCCGTGATGGCACAGGAAGAACCTGCGGGGCATGGGCCGCTCGATACTGTTAAAGTCTATGCATATATAACTCCTGAAGGCGATACCATCCCTCAAAGTTATTTACCCAATGTATTGGTGTATGGAAAGCTAAATAGATATTGGAAGAACTATTGGGCCGACTGGACACGCCTGCGCAATGCAGTCTATGTAACTTATCCCTATGCAAAAGCAGCCAGTGTAATCATGAATGACATTAATACCCGGTTAGTAAATGTTACGGATAAAAAGCAACGAAAAGCCATAATTCATAGTAGGGAGAAAGAGTTGAAGAAGCAGTTTACAGAGAAGTTGACACAATTATCTGTGTATCAGGGTAAAGTGTTGATGAAGTTGATTTATAGAGAAACGGGCAACGATTGTTACGAAATTATTGAAGAGTACAAAGGCTTTATCAATGCGGCTTTCTGGCAAACCATTGCAGTTGTTTTTGGTAGTAATTTGAAACAGAAATACGACGCCAAGGGTAAGGATTTAGATATGGAAAAGATTGTGATTGATGTGGAAAGGATGTACGGATATCGGATTTAGGTTGCTACTTAATTCTTCCTATCAATGTCTGCAAGTAATTAACAAAATCAGTACGTTCAATCATTTCAGCCCCTAGACTATTTAAGTGATCAGTGTACACTTGACAATCGATGAGGGCAATTCCTTCTTCTTGTAACAGTTTTACATAATGGATAA
>JANOYH010000203.1:0-3572 GCA_031428775.1 Bacteroidota bacterium | reverse complement strand
CAATTTGCAAATTGGTTTGGAAAAATTTATGAGCAGGCTGGTCCAACTGCAAAAGAGGTAATTAACATGTTTCATATCGATAGTTGGGAATGTGGCAGCCAGAATTGGTCCGCCAATTTTGAGAAGGAATTTAAAAAGCGCAGAGGATATTCATTAATGCCTTGGCTTCCAGTAATGGCGGGCATTCCAATTCAGTCTGCTGAAAAAACAGAACAGGTATTACATGACATTAGAGAAACCATTGCTGAATTAGTCAATGACATTTTTTATCAGACAATGGCTACACTAGCCAAAGAAAAAAACTGTGATTTCAGTGCCGAAAGTATTGCCCCAACAATGATGAGCGATGGAATGTTGCACTATAGTAAAGCAACTATTCCGATGGGAGAATTTTGGTTAAGAAGTCCAACTCACGATAAGCCCAATGATATGTTGGATGCCATTTCCGGGGGACATATTTATGGAAAAAAAATCATACAATCAGAAAGTTTTACTGAATTGAGAATGGCATGGGATGAGTATCCTGGCATGTTAAAAGCAATAGGAGATCGCAACTTAGCATTAGGAGTAAATCGTTTGGTATTCCATGTGTATACGCATAATCCTTGGATAGAAAAAAAGCCGGGGATGACACTAGATGGGGTTGGACTTTATTTTCAAAGAGATCAAACATGGTTCAAACAATCTAAAGCATGGCTCGACTATATAGCCCGCAGTCAATCACTATTGCAAGCAGGAAACCCAGTTGTAGATATCGCTGTATTTACTGGTGAAGAATTACCCAGAAGGGCTTTGTTGCCAGATCGTTTAGTAACTAGTTTGCCTGGCATTTTTGGTAAAGAGCGAGTAGTGCAAGAACAGAAAAGACTTTTAAATGCTGGGCAACCACAAAGAACCATTCCAGATGGTGTGACACATTCTTTAAATATGGCCGATCCAGAAAAGTGGATCAACCCATTGAATGGTTATGCTTATGATTCATTTAACCCCGATGTTTTATTAAATCTTGCTTCTGTAAAAAATGGAAGAGTAGTTTTGCCAGGTGGAGCTAATTATGCCCTCATGGTTTTTCCTTCTCAACACCAGTTGATGCCAGACAATCAAATGAGTGTGGCTGTTGCAAATAAAATACTGCAGTTACTCAAAGAAGGTGCAACAATATTGATGGACGTAAATGCGATTAAAAATGATAGCGCTAAAAATATATTACTGCCCATAATTCATCACAATAAATATTCGATGCTTCAAAAAAGCGAGCCAATGGGGCATTGGAGTTATGGCAAAGGAAAATTGGTGTTGATTCCATATGAGTTTTCTAATTTTCAATCGCTTCGAATTGACCCCGATGTATTACTAGATGAAAACGCAAACAACATTGCTTTCAACCACAGAAAAACGGCAGACGCTGACATCTATTTTATTTCCAATCAAGACAACTACGCTAAAAAAATAGACATTTCACTCAGAACTACGGGTAAAACTATTGAACACTGGAACCCTGTTACTGGAGAAACATATCGTATCAAAGAATGGGAGCTAAAAAATGGAAGAACAAATCTTGGCCTGTTTTTAGATGCTAATGAATCAGCGTTTATCATCATCACAAATCAAGAAAAAGACAAAGATGATTGGAAGCATTCATTCACTTCAAGTTCTATTCATTGGAAAGAAAATGATTGGAAACTACAATTTGATCCTGCTTTTGGTGGCCCCAAAAATGAGCAGGTTTATCACGACTTATTAAATTGGACAAATAGCGGAAACGATTCAATCAAATACTATTCAGGCTCTGTGATTTATCGGCGTAATTTTGAAATGGATAAAAAAGATGTTTCCAAACAGCTATGGTTAAATATTGGTGAAGTACATGATATAGCTTCGGTTAAACTCAACGGCTTTGATTGCGGAACAATTTTCACAGCACCCAATAGAATTGATATCAGTATGGCAGTGTTGTCTGGCGTCAACCAATTAGAAATAACTGTTACCAATACTTGGGCAAATAAATTAATCGGAGACCATTTATTGCCAGAATCTAAGCGGCTGACTTTTATCACAGCACCATTCAGACTAGAATCTAAACCCTTATTGAAAGCAGGATTAATTGGTCCCGTTAGTTTAGAATGGTAAGCAAAATGAATTTGAAATCTTCTCTTTTTTAAGTAGAAATTTGGAATTAATATAAATTGATCACATCCTTCATTCTCTCTTTTGGAATCACTTCTAAATAAGTAAGCTTGCCATTTTTAATAATGGCTTCTACAGTAGTTTGATATGGTGCGTGTAATTTTAAATGGATGTCCCAGTTTTTAGGCCATGCTGGAAATAGAAAAATTTTCTTGTCGTCTGTTTGCAATAACATTTCTTGAATGCCAATCATGCCGCTTCCGCCCCAATTATGATCGGGTACCCAGTCGTAACCTGGCCCCCAAAATGCAGGAAACCTTCTTCCCGAATTTTTCATTTTCAATACATTCAATATAGCAGCTTCGTTGGTGAGTCCGAGTTTTGCAGCAAAAATATTATCCTGTTTCCATCCTATATGAGACCTGAACTTAACGGTAAAACTATCAAATCTCCAAGTGTTGATTGCCGTGTCTAATCCCGCTTTACCAACTCCATATATGTTCCAAGGAAAAACAGGATACAGCTGTGGAGATTCAGTGTTATTAACCCTTTCCCAGCTTTTTGCCGGTGCAATTACTGGGTGACCCTGTGCATTTCCAAAACTGATATTTGGAATCCTTTGAAGAAAAGCAGTAAAATATTTTTGTTTGTTGCTGTCTAAATGTCCCGATGAAAGTAATGCTTTAGTAACAGTTTGTAACCCCGCAATTGTTGACGTAGCATTAGTAGTCATTTTAAAAGTTTCAGCAGCAGAACCTGGATATAATATTAGTTTGCCATTTTCGTCCAATGCTTTTATACCTCTTTTTTTGGCAAGCCATTGATAGTGTTCATCAAAAAAAACCAAACTGCTTTCAATTAATGGGAGGTAGGTTTTGATATCATTGCCTTCATATTTTTCTGATTCCAAAATCATCAAACAAAATTCTAAAACCGTATCCCAACAATATTCTAGCCATGAATTGTATTCCATTCCTTTGTCGAATTCGGTGGGTCTTTTCCATCCGTATTCAGATACATTGGGAAGTCCGAAATTTTCTAATTGTTCTGTAAAACTGGCGCCTGTATGATTCCAATAAAATTTCGTTCTTAGTTCGGCATTTTTCAGAGTAGTCAAATAAAAATCGAACTGAGGTTTCATTAAATCAACATCACCTGATTTTAACATGGGCCAATAAACGAGTCGCTGATTTTGTGCAGTGAAAAGTCCGCCACCCCAATTTCTATGATCGGGGGTACCATGTATAGAACTATCCGTAAACATTGGATCAGTAGTAAACAAGCCACCATTAAATTTTGTCGGATATTTACCAAAAGCATTGCAACCAAGCATATAGCGGAATAGTTGATAGTTTCTACCAGCCTGCCAACTTTCTGAGCTATCATTTAATTGAGGGTTGATAAATACAAAACTTCTATTCCAATATTGATGCCACCAGTTTCTA
>JANOYH010000202.1:0-8317 GCA_031428775.1 Bacteroidota bacterium | reverse complement strand
CCAAATTCTATTACTTGAATGAAAAACAACAAGGCGCTTCTTTTGCACGAAATACAGGCGCCCAATTAGCCAAAGGCTCCTTGCTTTGTTTTATGGATGACGATGCCGTTGCTGAATTGGATTATCTGGAAAGAATTGTCCATTTTTTTGCAACACATCCTGAAGCGGGTGGACTAGGTGGAAGAATCATTCCAAAATACATCCCATCTGAACCAGCTTGGATGAGTTACTATGTTTCATCGATGGTAGGAAATTTCGACTATAGCAAGGAAGTAGCCGTTTTTAGTGCGAATAAATACCCTCTTGAATCGAATATGGTTATCCGAAAAAAAGATTTTGACGCAATTGCTGGATTCAATACGGCGCTTCCAGGTGTAGTAGGCACACATAGAATTGGGGGTGAAGGAAAAGACTTTTTTATGCGTTTAAAAGCACTAGGACGCGTGATTTATTATGACCCTGCCATAGTTGTTCAACACGTAGTAGAAGTAAAAAAACTAACTCCTGAATACCTGTATCGTGTGGCAAGTGGCATGGGGCGTGGAGAGAAAATACGGATGCTTGAAAAGGGGCGGATACCTTATATAAAAAAAATAATAGAATACTTCATCAAACTGGGCGCATCCATTGTATTGGGATTCAACTATCTTTTACAAGGCCATCCTAAAAAATTCTGGCCCATCATTCAATTTAGAATTGACACATTGAAAGGATTACTTGAATAATCTACTTTTTCTTTTTTACCTATTAGCTGCTTTGAACCCGTATATCATGCCGCAATTAGCCGTAGCATGTGGCAAGAGTAGCATTTGAAAACCTTTTTCTTTTAAGACCTCAACAATAGACTCGGCGCCTTTTTCATGCCATTCTACCAATACACAAACAACCCTGTTGAGGTATTCGGTATTACGTATACTTTCAAAAATAGCATACTCCTCTCCTTCGCAATCAATCTTTAACAAAACAGGACTATCTGGATATTGGGGATACAATTCATCAAAAATTGACTTGATTGATCTTAACTGAACTTCAATGGTTTTACTGATGTCTTTCCCATAATTATTGCTACTGCTCATTATGGTTGAAGCCGACAATAAACCACTATCAAACAAATGGATCTGGCGCTTTTCCGTTACATCACTCACGCCATAATGATTATAAAATAGTTTTTGTTGAAGAACCTCATTTAGCAATAAATTGGCTTTCGCTTCTTGATAAGTTTCTAAAAATGGTTCAAATCCATATACCGCTTTCACTTGTGCACTTGAAGCAAAATATTGCGAAGCCACACCTATATTCATACCAATGTCCAGCACCAATAAATTGTTGGACAATAACTCAACATGGTATATTTTTTCAATAAATACTTCATACAACACTGCCATATTTGAGAGCGATGAAACATGGAAACTCAAACCATCAATTGTTGCAACAAAAGATTGAGGCAATACCTTATTAACCCGTACACTTGGGTGTTGCAAAAGGTCAATTAAATGATGTAAGGAAAACTCAAATACCCGCAGCTGGCTGATGCATATTGTATTGCCCGTTTGTTGAAAATAAACCCTGTTGCCCTGTTTCTTTAGACCATTGATTTGTTTAAGACCTGCATTTTGAAAAGATAGGCAATAAGCCATCTTTAGGGATCTAAACCTCAGTAAGCAATATAAAAACAAGACAAACTTCAATATGGTTCTAGTAGCTTTCATGCAATTATTTTTTTCCCATTTTTTTAATGCTAAAATCAAAGATGGCCATGCAGACATGGAAATAGACTGCGCCTAAATGATCGCTATACAATAAATCGTTCTTGATCATTTTCATGGAAGTTAAAAGATGTTTTTTGGTTTCGCCTTTAACAAAAGGTGAATGATTTAATAGATACAACCCATTTCTTACTATATAATACACTCGAATAGGCGCATGTAAAATTCTGGGTGTTTTTTTGAAGTCTTTAAATGACCTCCCCATTTTCAAATACCCAATGCGATGCTTTAACACAATGTCAGAAAATAATAGATTGTAATAACCCTTCCCTACCACACGAAATGAAAATTCCGTATCCACAAAATCAATGAATAATTTTTCATCAAAAACGCCAACTTTAGGAAAAAGCTGCAAATCAAGCATAGATCCAGATGTAATTAGGTCATTCACTTTTTGAGGTATCCTGTCTATTGGAGTAAATTCAGGCTGACAATTCACGCCAAACTGCGCCACCCGGTCTAACGCATTGTTCCGCACCTTTTCTACAAATCGTTCAAAATCACCTGGTTCAAAAGCGGAGTCTTGGTCCATAGTTAATAAAAACCGATACCCTTGAGCAATACCATACTCAGCAGCCATATTCAGCCTTTTTGCGATGCCTTCATTTTGTCCAAAAAAATGATATTCCAATTTCTCTGAACCCTGCTTTTCTATTAGTTGAGTTAGTTCTGTTGACCTTGTTTCACTATTGTCATATAGCAATAGCTTGTCAAGCTGTGGCAAATACGAATGTATCTGATCAAATAAAATATGGATATCTGGATGATACAAAATAACCACCCCAATTAGTTTGACCATGCAACAGATTTATACCTTGCGAAGATAACAAAAACCATGTATGCATTTTATACTTAAATTGCCACTCAATTAGACTAGAAATCAATAGATATGAACCTTTCAGATTTCATCATTACAGGGCTTTCTTACCTAAATAGAAAAGAAAAAAGAAACCTGATTAAAATGGCCTTAGATTTTAGAAATAAATCGGGTATTGAAATTGGCGGACCTAGTGACCTATTTAAAGTAAAGGGTCATTTACCCATTTATCTCTTTGCTTCGCGTGTTGATGGGGTAAACTTTAGTAATGCCACTTTATGGGAAGGTCAATTAAATGAAGGAGAAAACTATCATTATTACAAGAACAAAACTGGATATCAATACATAGCTGAAGCTGCAGACTTAGACTTTTTAAAAGATGCCTCTTATGATTTTGTATTGTCTTGTCATTCATTGGAACATGTTGCTAATCCGTTAAAAGCGGTGTTTGGGTGGAATAGAATTTTAAAAAAACAGGGTGAATTGGTGCTTGTTTTACCTGATAAAGAACAGACATTCGACAATAAAAGGCCTTTTACAAGTTTTACGCATATTCTTGATGATTTTAAAAATCAGTTAGGTGAAGATGATACCACCCATTTTAGTGAAGTGATTGCATTGCATGACTTTAGTAAAGACAGCTTTATACAATCAAAAGAAGCACTAGAAAAAAGAACGAAAGACAATTTACAAAACAGGGCCGTACACCACCATGTTTTTAGTTTGGAAATGATTCAACAAATGCTTGAGTATGCAGGGTTTGAAATAAGCTATCAACAAAAATCAATGCCACACCATTTAATTACCATTGCAAGAAAAATAAAATGAACGAACTGGAACAATACTTTGAGCTGAACCAACAAAGGTTAATGCACAAATACCCACATTATTTTGATATCTATGATCGCTATTTCAATAGCTATAAAGGCAAACCTGTTACAATTGTGGAAATAGGTGTATCACATGGAGGAAGCCTTCAAATGTGGAAGCAGTATTTTGGCAACCAAGCAATCATTTGGGGAATTGATATTGATCCAAGGTGTAAGTCGATGGAAGAAGAAAACATACACATACTAATAGGTTCTCAGGAAGACCCTGCATTTTTAGCTGCCCTATTTGCACAAACAGGACCCATAGACATTTTAATTGACGATGGAGGACACACGCAAAGGCAACAACGTATTAGCTTTGAACATTTATTTAAACAGATTAAACCCAATGGCGTCTATCTCTGTGAGGATACACATACTTCTTATTGGAACACTTATGGCGGAGGCCACAAACGAAAAGACAGTTTCACAGAGTATGCCAAAAATTTGATTGACTTAATCAACGCGCATCATTCCGAAGAACCAAGTTTGCAAGTAACTGAATTTACACGCACTGCTAATACCATCCATTTTTATGATAGCGTGATCGTGATAGAGAAAAAAGAGCGGCCCGCACCTCAACCAAAAATGACAGGTGTTCCCTCTTTTCCATCACAGCCAGAAAAGAAAACTTTTCTTGAAAAAATACAATTGCATTGGTTATTAAATACCAATAAGCTTTTGCAAAAAATGCACCTGCCCGGTTACCAAATTAATAGAATGATTGAGTTAAGTTCAAAATTGTAATTTTTGCCCATGCCATCTTTTTCTATCATCATCCCTTTTAAAACTGGCAAAGCCTATTTGATGGAATGCCTTCAATCTGCATTGGCACAGGATTACGTAAATTTCGAAATCATTATCTTGGCAGATAATACCAGCAATCATGATGGATCTTTAGATGCTGTTAATCAAATCAATGATTCCCGAATCAAGATTGAAACTTCAAATAATACTTTAAACATCCTAGAAAATTGGAGTAGGATTAAACAAATTACCCGAATGGAATATATGACCATTCTTGGATATGACGATTTACTATCACCCCAATTTCTATCTACCATTGTTGCCCAAATTAAAGATCAACCAACGGCTAGTCTGTATCATACGCATTTCAATTATATTTCTGCAAATGGAGCACTTATTAATCCTTGTCAATCTCTTCCAAAGCAACTATCTGCAAACGACTACCTTACATTGAGTTTGCAAGATAAAATAAGTGTTATGGCTACCGGCTATGTATTCAAAAGTTTGGATTATGATGCTGTGGGTGGCATACCCATCTACTATCCCAATTTGATTTATGCCGACCTTTTTCTTTGGATTGAATTGTCTAAAATCTCCTACTTAGCTGTTTCTCCTGACTATTGCTTTTCCTTCAGAATACACAATAGCACTACCAAAACATCCAAGGACAAAATTTTATTAAACGCTTTTGTGGTTTATCTGACTTACTTACAAAAACTTACCGCAGAAAATCCTTGTTTTGAAAAAACTATCCGCCTTTATTTACCAGCTTTTCTTGCAAATACAACAAGAGCCATGGCGCATCGTTTACTGAGAACAGAAAAAATAGATAGAGATGGATTTAGCCTGGAGCTCATTTTTGAAACTATTGCACAATCAGCTTCAATATTTGGTATCGCATATAATCCGTTAGATATTCCTACCCTAAAAATGACCAAATGGATTGACAATACACCCATCATTCATCGCTTATTTCTTTTCTTTAAAAAAGTTTATAAGAAGCCTATTTACTAAATTGTACTTTAATTTTATAGAGAAATTTTCCAAAAGTTGAGCCCATTAAATAATGCAATAGTTGCAATCGGAATTGCCATAATCGACAGGCTATAGAGAATCCAAAATGTGATTCATACACACGAATATTTTCTTCCAGTGATTGCAGATAACTGGTGGTACTGACACCTTTGTCGTCAAAATGAATCAACGTTTCAGAGATATAACCATAGGGCTCATTTTTAAGTCTGCACAACAAATCATAATCCATGGCAATTTTATGATCTAAATGGAACAGCCCAACCCTTAAATAAACGCCCGCTCTAACAAAATAAGTGGGATGGGAGATGGAACGCATGCCTTTGTACAATTGTTTGGGATCAAAAGGCACACCTACATGCACCCAGATGCCTCCTCTTTTCATTTCAATTCTACCTGACACCCATGCAATTTGAGGGTTATTTGATAGCTTATTAAAAACAGTGTGCAATACTTGCGCATTAAAATACGTGTCACCTGCATTCAACAAATGAATCATCTCCCCATTAGCGTGTTGAATCCCTTTATTAAATGCATCTGAAATGCCTTTATCGCGCTCCGAAATCCACCTTCGATAATGTGGTTGTGGCTCATTTTCAAGCCAATCTGAAATCTCTGATGATGTTGAACCATTAATGACAATATGTTCAAATGGTAGGTGGGTTTGCTGGTCAACCGAAGCACAACTAACTAGTAGGTCGGCCAGATTGTTAAAGCAAATTGTTATCACCGAAATCCTATCCATCTAGCAAAATTAAGGTCATTTAGTCAAGAATTGCAATCAGCTTAATTACAATATATTTGTCCAATGGGCATTATCCAAAAACAAAGTATTCAATCTTCCTTGTTTATCATGCTTGGCTTTGTAATTGGGGCAGTAAACCTATTGGTACTCTTCCCGCTGTATTTTACCAAAACTGAAATGGGACTTGTTCGCGCACTAATAGATACTGGCGCCACCCTATCTTTATTCTGTACCCTGGGTACACTTCCAGTAGTGTATAAATTTTATCCATTTTATAACCAATACTTGGGTACCAAGAAGAATGACTTGCCCATCATAACCTTAGTGGTTAACCTGATTGGATTCTCCATTCTTTTATTGATTGGATGGCAACAGAAAGATTTTATTATACGCAAGCTTGGGAAGAGCCCCAGCTTTGCAGAAAATTTCTCTTATGTATATTCTTATACCTTTTTCTTACTCCTCTTTTATTGGCTGGAATCATTTGCATGGGGGTTGCATAAGGGAGTTTACACTAATTTTTTAAGAGAAACGGCTGTAAGAATTCTGACTACATTCTTGATCCTTGCATTTGGATTTGGGTTTATCCAACTAACCACCTTTATTGGTTTATTTAGTTTAATCTATGTAATTCCAACACTTTTATTATTGTATACTGTGATTCAGTCTGGGGAATGGTCTTTGAATCGATTTAAGATGAGTCATGTAACAAGGCGACTAGGCAAAAAAATGCTGAGCTTTTCTATGTTCGTCTTTGCAGGACAGTTCTTTAATATGTTGGCAAAAACAAATGATACCTTTTTAATTTTCGGCTTGCGGGGATTAAGTGACACGGGAATTTTTGCCATTGCTACTTATGTTTCAGCCATACTGGAAATTCCACAGAGGAGTTTAAATTCCATCAGCATTCCCATATTATCGCTCTCTTGGAAAAATAAAGACTTTGCCAATATCAAACATGTCTATCACAAAAGTGTTTCCAATTTATTGGCAATTGGATTATTGGCTTTTGGTTTGATCTGGTTGAATATTGAGAATTTAGTGGCTTTTTTAAACTGGATTAGTAACAAGGAATCTGGCGGTTATGGTGCACTTACTCAGCTAATATTTATCATGGGCCTAGCAAAACTAATTGACTTAGCTACTGGTGTAAATGCACAAATTATTGGCACTTCTAATTACTGGAAATTCGATTTTTATACCAACTTAATTTATATCATTCTTTCTTTGCCAATGAATTATGTATTAATCAAGAACTATGGTTTAGAAGGGCTAGCATATTCAAATTTATTCGCCTTAATCATTTACAATTCCATGCGCTTTATGTTCTTATATAAAAAATTCAATTTACAGCCCTACACATATAAGCATGCTTTGTTTCTTGTGCTCAGTCTGGCATTAATGATGGGGATTTTTTATGTACCACACCCCAATAATTTTGTATTGAATATCTTAATGCGTTCAAGTTTATACTCCATTTGTTTTGCCCTATTGTTTGTTTGGATCAATCCAGCACCGGATATACAAGAAATAGTTCGCAAGTTCTTCTATGAAAAGATTCCTGGTTTCTTACAAAAGACTCAGAAATAAATCCAATCCCTGTCTTTTTTGAATGTCAAGCTCATAGCTAATATTCTTTGTGTAATATGCTTTCAAATCATGTGATGGATTACTATTCTCAGCTACTACTTCATCAATGTGTTTCAAGCCATACGCATTTGCCCTATTAAATGCGTCTTCAAAGTCTACCCCAAGTGGCTTATTGGCTACCCATGCGGCAAAGACAAAAGGGAGTCCAGTGTGAGCTATCCAAGCAGATGCTAAATCATAACTAAAAGCTGATATTTTTTGTTGATCTAGTGCGCGGTCGCCAATTACCACTGCAGCAGTAGTACCTTTAATCTGATCAATAAAATCATCTTGTGCTGGTTCAAATACTACTTCTTTTTTCCAATAATCGCGCAATAGAATCCTAGCAAGGTTTACAGAGGTTCTACTCTGGTAGTCTAAGAGCAGGGTGCTGATTTGTTCCATGGGCACTTCACTGAAAATGGCTACTGAAGCAACTTCTTGGGTGGCTCCAATACAATAGTCAGTAATTATTTGGGCATGGGGAATTTGAGGAATAGCCGCTACCGGTATCAGACCCAGATCAATCTCATTTTCCACCAACATGGTAGCTATTTTACTGGGATAGGCTTCTACTAAATCTATCCTTTCCATCAAGCCAGATTGCTTTATTCCAAACAATAAAGGTTTAGTATTTAAATAACTTACAACCCCAACACGCAATCTTTTGTACAATTCAATTAATTTTGCACAAAGAAACGGAATATTGTCC
>JANOYH010000201.1:0-5197 GCA_031428775.1 Bacteroidota bacterium | reverse complement strand
AATCAACTCGCTTATCTCTCTAGACGTAATGGTATCTAACCCTGTTGTTGGCTCATCGTATAACATGATAGTAGGTTTCAATATCAGTGTTCTGGCTAAACCAATTCTTTTTCTCATACCACCAGATAATTCTGATGGCATTTTTTCAATGGCATCTGTTAACCCAACACTTTCCAATGCTTCCATAATGCGTTCATCCTGCTCAATTTTTGATAACCCTGGTTCATGCCTTACAAGTGGGAAAGTAAGGTTTTCACGAACCGACATAGAATCGTACAAAGCTGAACTTTGAAATAGAAATCCAATACTTAAGCGAACCTCATTCAATGATTGTTCATCCATTGCAACTATATTTTTTCCAAATACTTGTATTTCTCCTTTGTCGGGTTGCATAAGACCAACAATGCATTTAATGGCAATTGACTTACCTGAACCTGACTTCCCTAATAAAACAATGCTTTCTCCTTCCTCGACTACCAAATCCAATCCCTTTAATACGGCTTTATTCTCTCCAAAAGACATAAACAATCCTTTTACAGAAATAGCTGGAACTGGTATATTGGTTGCATTTTCCATTTAAAAGAATAGGTCTGTTATTTGTACAGCTAACATATCAATAATAAAAATGGAAAGCGATGCTAAAACAACGGCTGTATTTGCTGCCTTACCAACACTTTCTGTTCCATTTGAAGCATTATATCCTTGGTATGATCCAATCATTCCAATGAAAAAACCAAAGAAATAACTCTTGATGGTAGCTGGAATAATATCAATAAAATCTAATGATTCTAACACCTGCGAGAAATATCGAAATAAGCTTACATCTCCCTTTATATTAACGCCCACATACCCACCAAAAATGCCAATCATGTCGGCAAAAAATACCAGTATTGGTACCATTAATGTTGTTGCAATAATTCGAGTAACCACTAGATATTTAAAGGGATTGATTGCAGATACTTCCATAGCATCAATCTGTTCTGTCACTTTCATGGAACCTAATTCTGCTCCAATTCCTGATGATAATTTTCCAGCACAAATAAGTCCGGTAATAACAGGCGCTATTTCTCTTATTAGTGAAGTTGCCACCATTCCAGGCAACCAATTGGCTGCACCAAATTCAATCAGTGTAGGGCGAGACTGTATTGTTAAAACAAGTCCCATAATAAATCCAGTTATTCCCACAAGGGGTAATGACTGGTAACCCATTAAATAACACTGCCTTAGCGTTTCTTTCCATTCAAATGGTGGCAAAAATAGTTGCTTGAAAAACTTTACAGTAAACAATGTCACTTTGCCCGCATCAAAAAAACATGCTTTGAAGAATTTGACCGCAACTGAATTGCTTTCTGATAGCAGCTGATTTTTCATTGCAATTTATTCGTAACCGCTTTTAATCACGGTTTGTATGAGTTTGAACCTGCCATTGGGTCTAACCAAATTTGATGAATGTGCTGGAATAACAATTGACTCCCCTGTTTTGAGCAAGTGCGATAACCCGTCAATTACTATGTCTGCTTCTCCTTCTATTACTTGTACAAAACTGTCGAAAGGTATCTTTTTTTCAGTGAGACCTTCCCCACTATCAAACGACATTACGCTTATATTTCCAGTAGATTTTTTGAGGATTGTTTTTATCACCACTGAATTGGGGATATATTCGATTATCTCAACAGTAATATGAATTTTAGCTTTCTCAACTTCCGATGTTTCCATAATAGATGTATTAATAAGCGTGCTTTTGAATACTAAGAATTTGCCAAGACAGGATTCCTGCCTTGGCAAATCATTTATTTCTTCTTAATCGTAAAATCCTTTAGCGCTTTACCCAAACCTTCCATATCATTGTTGAACTCTCTTTTAAAAGTTTCCCAATCAGTCATGGATTTACTATAATTATCGACCCTTGTCTGCAATTTTTTGTTTTGCAACTCCAAAGAATCAACGCGATTTTCATAGACTTCTTCCATCACAAAATCTGCACTTTTGATTTTTGATTTTAATTCTTTGATACGAATTTCATTGGTTCTAATTTTTGCTTCTGACTCGTTCTTAAAGATTTTCCATTCTTCTGCATTTGCTGCTTTCATTTCAGATACAGCCGCTTTCACTTCAACTTGTTCTAAGTTTTCTTGTGCATTATCAACCTTAATTTGCGCGTCTTCTACTTTTTGATCAGGTGATTTACAACCTGTTAACACATTTCCAAATAGCAACCCAGTTGCTAGAGAAAATAGGAGAATTGATTTTTTCACTTTTATAGTTTTAATGGTTTGATATTATAATTCTGAGAGTAGCTTATGAAGCTCGTCTTTTGTCTTACCTAATTTTACCTGGAGTTTCCCCAACATTTCTTCTTTTTTCCCTTCTGTAAATAAAAAGTCATTATCGGTTAAGCTGGCAAATTTCTGTTTTAGGCGACCTTTCTGTTCGTTCCAATTGCCTTTTAATTCTGTAGTATTCATACTCTGTATTTTTGAAATAATATAAATTCAATTAATTTTTTTTCCAACGGCCTTTTTCCCATTTTTTGCCATGCTTGTCTTGTTTCCAATAGCCTTCTTTGTAAGATTGCCCACTCCTAGGTTGTTCCCATCTACCTCTACCGTGGTTATAAGATTGTGATTGTCTGCTATATGTCCAATCGCCGTCTATCCAGATATAAGATGCACTTGGGCGTGCTGGACGAGCGTATTCTACATAGCTAGGCTCGACGCTTACATATGCTGGACCACATGATGCTAGGCTGATGGTAATAGCGAGGATTGCTCCAAGGTATACTGACTTTTTCATGTTAACATTATTGGTTTTTTATTTAATTGTTTTATGCTTAATTCGCTGGAATAATATCTATGATTACTGACCTGTTATAAAAGCGTTCTTCCGGTAGATTATTTTCAAAAGGTGCCATACCCGCATCTTCACCAAAACCATAGGTTTCAAAACGGACACCCTTTTTACCAGTGCTTATTAAGGCTTTCTCAAGAATACGTTGTGTTTCTTTTGCTCTTTCTCTAGAAAGTTCTAGGTTGTGTTTTTCTTCCCCAATGATATCAGTATGGCCATGAATGATGACCGTTCCGTTATCTTTAATAAGTGGTTCAATAATATCAAACAAGAATTTCTCATAGTTATCGTTGGCTGTTGATTTATCAAAGTCGAATAGTATACTATAACGTAACCCTTCTTGTTTAACTTCATCCATACGCATAAGGCTAACATAACTGTCTTTCCTAATTTCAACACCCTTTTTAGACTTACCAATCATGACAATTTTGTAATTGCCTTGTCTGTTTGCGCCAAGGATGGTTTTGCCTGAAACACTAGCTTGATCTTGTGTATAAGGTCCGTATGTTTGTGATACACCTTGTTCATCTGTTAATACTACTGTCCAAGTATCAAGTGTTTCTGTAGCACCCGTATTATAAAATATGACATGATTATCCAATGGGTCTTGTTGTACGGTGTTAATTTCCACAGGTCTGAAAAAACCAGTATTTTTTCCGCCAACTTGTAGCAACAATTCTGGAGAATCGCTGGTAATATCTACCCTACGGTCACCTTCACGCAATAGTCCAAGTTCTTTTGTTCCACCTGGTTGTTCTGATGGAACAACAGGTTTGTCTCTACCAACAGTAATAATTCGTGTTGGATCTATACTATAGTTAACCACTAAATATTGTTTTACATTTTCTGCCATTTGTTTTCCTTCAACTGGATTATTATCTGACGCACCAGTTAAAGTGATACTAGTATTTACATTGCTACGCATTCTGTCGCCCGTAATATTTAAAATATTATAGTATACATTCATTTGCCTAGAAGATCTTCCTTTATTTAAGTTCTCTGGTTGGCCTTCTTGCAATTGTGATTCACGGAAAGTTTGTGCATTTGTTGGACTAAGCAGCACATATCGATCTGGAATAATAGTTGAGCCAGTATTAAAGAATACGGTACTTCTCATAGGAAATATTTCCCTTACCTGACGATTTAAAGGAACCACTTTTGGAGCCCTGATTGTAAATTGAATTTCTTTTTCAACAATAATAGGAGCTGCAACAACAGCTACTGGAGCTTCTGGAACAACAACCGGTTCTGGTGTTACTTTTCCTTTTCCGAATTTCAAAGCTATACCTGCTCTAAATGTGTGCACAGCCCATGTTTCAATTGTTCTAGGGCCTTGGAAAAGATTAGTTTGAAAAGAGGCAAACGGGGATAGCGTAGTTTGGCTTGCACTATTTTTTGCAGAAAGTGGGATATCAATTCCTAATCCTGCTTGTGCAGCAATCATAGTTTTGCGCATATCACTCAAGTCTTCTTTTACTGTTGCTTGTTTTTGTTGTTCATACGTAAAGTTTCTTGAAAGATTGATGCTGATGGTTGGACCAGCAAATACATAAAATGCACTTGAAAATGGCGCCAAGCGTAAACTTGGTTCAATACTTACATAACTGATATTGGTAGCCAAAGTTGCTGGGCAATTGCAAGGAGCAGTCACCTCATTAAAAGTACCACCACGATTGTCGTAGGCCAGATTCAACATTCCTCCGAATACTTTACCCGGGCGATATTCTGCCAAGATGGAAGCATAAGGTCTAAAACCTGAGCCTTTGTGAAAAGCCGTTGGAACAGTTAAAGCATTATTCAGCTTTTGAGTGGTGCCTCCATAATTATTATAGTTAACAGCAATAGACTCGCCGAACCACCATTTTGGTGAAACCCTTTTTATATTTTGTGCAGAAGCACTGGTGCATACCAACGCTAGAATTAGCGTTAGTATGGATAGTGATTGTTTTGTTGGATGATATTGTAACATACATTCGATTTTATTGATTAATTCTTTATGGATCCTTTTTATCTTAAATAATAGTATCATGGTTATTATTGGTTGTTGATAGTTGTATTCACCATTGTTACCGAAGCATTCAATGAGATGGCTCTACCATTCAGTACTGTTTGAGCAGCATTACCCGGTGTAGAAAAAGTAACGCCTGC
Organism: Bacteroidota bacterium; assembly: GCA_031428775.1. Taxonomy (GTDB): domain Bacteria; phylum Bacteroidota; class Bacteroidia; order Chitinophagales; family Chitinophagaceae; genus Sediminibacterium. The sequence goes on along the minus strand of JANOYH010000201.1, from coordinate 202 downwards.
AGATGAAACAATTGTTCCAACCATCACGCCACCGCCTGCACCATTAATGGTAGCTGCACTACCCACGTACCAGAAAACATTTTTTGCTTGGGCACCATTGATTAAAATGATACTCTTTGCTCCAGTAGGTCCAGCAATACCAACAGTAAGTGAGGAAGCTGTTTGGAATACCCATGATGCGTTAGGATCACCTTTTCCATCA
>JANOYH010000200.1:0-2116 GCA_031428775.1 Bacteroidota bacterium | reverse complement strand
TTATTATTGGATACTGAAACAGATTTTATTTTGAGGTCGGAGGAATTCAAAAGTCCAATGAATGGATTTTTAGCAGCTTTTAGCAGTGAAGCGATCATGAAAAAAATGGCTTTTGAAACAAAAGCTGAAATAGTTTCTTGGAAATCTTTAATCAAGTGAAGCGGCTCTTAGTATTCATATTAGTGGTCTTGTCTTTTTGTACAGTTGCTGGAAGAGTCATACATGTAGGAAAAGCAGAAGCCATACATTCTATTAAAAATGCCATTGCACTATCAAAAGAGGGTGATACCTTATTGGTGCATGCTGGTGTATATAAAGAAGGAAATATAATAGTAAACAAAAGGATCATATTAAAAGGGTTAGGATTGCCTGTATTAGATGGGCAAAAAAAGTTTGAACTAATTTCCGTAAAGGCAAATGGGGTTACAATTGACGGATTTAAAATTATCCATTCTGGCATTTCTAGTATGGATGATATGGGGGGGATTAAAATTTATGATTGTAGAGACGTAGTTATTGAAAACAATATTTTAGAAGATACTTTTTTTGGAATTTATACACAGTTTGGAAAAAACTGCACTATTCGAAATAATCGCCTAACAGCATATAGTATTGAAGAACAGCAAAGTGGTAATGGCATTCATTGTTGGAAAAGTGATAGCATGCGCATTATAGGCAATACTGTAACTGGCCATAGAGATGGAATTTATTTTGAGTTTGTTACCAATTCCATCATTTGGCGAAATATTTCTTTTAAGAATATCCGGTATGGATTACATTTTATGTTTTCGAATGAAGATAGTTATGTAGCCAATTATTTTTATAATAATGGCGCCGGAGTGGCAGTCATGTTTTCACACGGAGTTAAAATGTACAGCAATCGGTTTGAAGAGAATTGGGGCGACGCTGCTTATGGATTGTTGTTGAAAGAAATATCGGATAGTTATATTGAGGCCAACACTTTTTTGAAAAACACTTCTGGCATTTATATGGAAGGAGCAAGCAGAATTCATATGCAGAAAAACCTATTCGCGAATAATGGATGGGGCTTGAAAATTCAGGCGAGTTGTATGGACATTTCTGTTGAGAAAAATAACTTTATTGGAAACACATTCGACGTATCAACCAATGGTAGCCTTGTGTTAAATAAGTTTGATGGGAATTACTGGGATAAATACGAAGGTTACGATTTAAATAAAGACAGGGTAGGAGATGTAGCATATAGACCTGTTAGCATGTATTCTATGATAGTAGAAAAAAATCCACCGGCTATGCTATTATTTAGAAGCTTTATTACTACGCTATTGGATAAAACCGAAAAAATCTTGCCTAGTATTACTCCAGAGGGACTAAAAGACAATCTACCATTAATGCGAAAAGCATTTTAAATGAATTGTAATGATTATTGCGACAAACGTAACCAAACAATTTTCAAAATTGAAAGCACTGAATGATGTCAGTCTCAATTGTAATAAGGGAGAATGTATTGCCTTGATAGGACCAAATGGAAGTGGTAAAACCACCTTAATAAAATGCATTTTAGGCATGGTTATGCCAGATAGTGGTTTTATTACTTTTAACGGGAAGAATACATTGCACGATTGGACTTATCGAAATCAAATAGGATATATGCCACAAATAGGCAGGTATCCAGAAAATATGACCATTGGAGATGTCTTGGAAATGATGAAGGATATTCGTCAGCATAGCTGCGCTTTGGACGAAGACTTGGTAGATGCATTTGGTTTAAAGGAATTGATGAAGAAAAAAATGCGCACATTGTCGGGTGGCACTAGGCAAAAAGTAAGTGCTTCATTGGCGTTCCTTTTCAACCCTGCAGTATTGATATTAGATGAACCTACAGCCGGACTGGACCCTGTTGCCTCAGAAATTTTAAAAGAAAAAATTATACGTGAGAAAGAAAAGGGGAAATTGATAATGATCACTTCTCATGTATTGAGTGAGCTAGACGATCTTGTAACACAGGTTTTGTATATGCAAGATGGAAAACTCTTATTCCATAAATCGATTGACGCATTAAAGCTAGATACAGGCGAACAGAAGTTGACGAAAGCTATTGCAAAAATCATGTTGAAAGAAATTGTTTAATAACAAA
>JANOYH010000199.1:0-12440 GCA_031428775.1 Bacteroidota bacterium | reverse complement strand
GTAGAGTTGTCTACAGATATCGCCAGTTTCTGGTTTCTCAATTTTAATCACTTGTGCACCCATATCTGCCAAGCGCAAACTTGCAGATGGCCCAGATAAAAACTGGCTAAAATCCACTATAACAATATCTTCTAATAATTTTGTCATCTTACTAATTGATCAACTCTTGTTGAATAATTTTTTGGTGCTCTCCCAACTTGGGAGCGGGTTTTATAGAAAACAATCTTTCTCCATTGATTCGAATCGGACATCTTGTAGTGGTTAACTTTTTCCCATTCACTAATATGTCTTGTTCCATCTGCAATACCTTATACGCGTCTTGATCCATCATCTCATTCCAATCATTCACTTCCATGGCCCAAAGTCCTTCTTCGTGAAGTTTGTGTAACCAATAAGCAGAAGACTCTTTCATAAGATGATTTTTAAGAATCATTTTTATTTCGTCTCTTTTTATGAAAGCATCTGACTGTGAAAAGTTTTCTAATTCAACGGAAGAAATCACTTTGGCTAAAACAGGAATGTCCATCATCGCAATGGCGATGAACCCCGATCCTGTTTGATAAATGCCATACGGAGCACCCAATAATGGGTTACCATTACTAATTTCACTTCTATTTAGTTCCTTGCCACTATTATAATAAGTGGTCAACAATTCAAATTGTAAATCAAGTAATGATTCCATTAAACTAATCTCTATCCATGCACCTTGTTTGGTTTTTTGTCGCCTGATCAACGCAGCCAAAATTCCTTGAACCAGTTGTGCGCCTGCCATATAATCAGCAATGGATAAGCCAAAAGGCATTGGTGCATCTGTTGCATTACCTGTAGTGAAAGTAAGTCCAGTTAAAGCTTGTAACAATAAATCCTGCCCCGGTTTATTTTTCCATGGACCTTTTTTCCCATAGCCTGAAATCTCAGCATAAATCAAACGCGGATTGATTTTTTGTGTGTCTGTAAAACCAAGTCCGATTTTTTCCATAATTCCCGGTCTGAAATTATGGGTTAAGATATCAGCCTTATCGACCAATTGCTTGACCATTTTTAAGTGGTCTTCATTTTTTAAATCTGCCGTATAGCTTTCTTTATTTCTATTGATAGTATGAAACAATAAAGAATCATTTTCATCAGCCCATAGGTTTTTGATCGACAATTTTCTACAAGCATCTCCTACATTCGGACGTTCTATTTTAATCACCCTCGCCCCTAAATCTGCTAGCCTAAGACCAGCAGAAGGCCCTGATAGATACTGGCTAAATTCCAGTACCAATAAACCTTTCAATGGCAAGTTGTTCATAGTGCGACAGTTGAATTTTCAGTAACCAAACTTTTTAGATATTGCTCATTCATCAAGTCTAATGCAGTAATAGCATCTGTTTTACCCCTTAAAAAATCTTGTAGTGGCTTACCTGCTTGGTCTTGAAAATGAAGATACCCATGATATCTTGGACGCATAAATCCGTTTTCCATCAAGGGTAGTATTTGTTTGAAAAAATCATTCGTTAATTGATTGGATAAATCTGACTTCCATGCCGCAAGATGACCAGGTTGTCCGCCGTGTTGAATGTAGAGTGTGGACTGACAATCTTCCGAGACAGCCATTTCCGCAAAAGCCAATGCGGCATCTTTGTGTTTACTAAAAGCCGAAACGGAAAGCCCTGTACCACCAATGGTTGTTTTTAATTGTTGTCCATTAAAATGAATTGTGCTTGTATAATCCAATTGATATTTTGCGTATCCTTTTCTAGAATAATTTGAATAACAATAAGCAAATGGGCAATACCAATAATCATTTGAATTACTCATTAATTCTGCAACTTCAATAGGATTATAACTGAACATTTTTTCATCCAGTAAACTATATAATTCGAACATCGATGCCAGTGAATTCAATCCTATTTCTCTATCTATCAAAAACTCTTGATTCGCAAAAGGATACTGACCATGTGCAATACAAAAACTATAAAAATTCATTAAGCAATCGATAGGAATACTTGGTATTGCCACTTTGCCCAATTTAGTAAGTGCCAATAATTCTTCCCATGTTGTAGGAATCATTGCATTATTTTTTGCAAAGAGGTCTTTCCGATAACTAGCAGCAGGTGTAGCAGTGTCAATAGCCAATGCCCATTGATGTCCGTTGTAATAGTAACTCAAGTGAGATTCACCAACTGTATTCGAAAGTTGATTTTCTAAATAGGCTTCGTCTAAATATTGATCTAGTGGCAATACACATTTTGTGGCTGCAGCAGTTCCTACCCAAGGATGGTCGATGATGAGTAAGTCGTATTTTTCGGTTAATTTTTCAATCGGATAATCGGCGAATTCTTGTAAGCTTCTCTTATGCCAATTGATTTTTATATGTGGATGCATTTCACAGAATCTTTGTGAGATGGCAAGTAAAGGAGTAATGCCTCTACTATGACCCCATGTTATTCCATTTAATACGATGTCAGACATAATGACTTAGTTTTTTTGAACCAGCAAAATGTGTTCACAGATCATCACTAATTGTTTATGCTGATTGTATACTTCTAATAATTCAGTCACTAATCCAAACCCCGGCTTTTTATGGTCCTTTGTTTGAATGATTGTTACGGTTACATGAATGGTATCGCCGATAAAAACGGGCTTTGTAAATCGAATTTTATCATAGCCATAAGTCATGGATACCTGATTTACAACTGCAGCGGTTAGTCCCACTGCCACCGTAAAAATCAATGTTCCATGCGCAATTCTTTTTTGAAAAGGTTGCGTTTTACACCATTCTTCATCCATATGATGTGGAAAGAAATCACCAGATTGTCCAGCATGTAAAACAATATCTGTTTCAGTGATGGTTCGTCCATTGGTAACACGAATAGTATTCAATAAAAATTCTTCGAAATATTTTTTATACTCCATCATATCTGGCAAATGAGAAACAAGAAAATCAGCAACCATTTTATTAGTCAGCACTAATAATAATCGAAAGTAGCTGAAAGAGCGTCGAGGTAAAATGTCAGGTTTGACTATAATGATGGAACATTTTACTATATATCCATAAAAAAAGACCAGTTGCGTAACTGGTCTTTTTTTGTAAGGCAAGCTTAATTAAAGCTTAATAGCCCATTCATTTAACATGGGTCGTCCTAATAGTGCATTTGCCTCTTTATCGTTCTTAAACTGTTCTTTCTTCGGATTCCATTCCAGTTTACGATTTAACTGGTAGGCAATATTTCCAATATTACAAACCGAGGAAGTACGATGGCCTGTTTCAACATCACAAATAGGCGTTTTTCTTGTTCGCATTGCTTGTAGAAAATCTTTGTAGTGGTCTTCGCTTTTATATACATGCTTTTCAGTTTCGCCAATGATTTTATCTTTCAATGAAGCTGGGGTGGTTTCCAGTTTGCCTCTAGCTACTTTTAATTCACCCTCCGTACCAAAGAAATGAATGGCGTTATTCCATTCCCATTTCTCGTGCGTCATGATAATCCCATTTTCATATTTATAAGTTAGGAAGGGGTATTCTTTTCCATCAGGCGCTATCACTTCAATAGGGCCACTGGTATCCATATCTAGCGCCCACTGTACAATATCAAACATATGTGCTCCCCAATCAGTAACCATTCCGCCTCCAAACTCTTTGTAGTTGCGCCAATTGGGATAAATGTCTTTAGTGATGGGTGGAGCAAGTTCCGCATTGAATGCCACAGGGGCATTGGGACCCAACCATTTTGTCCAATCTAAACCTTCTGGAATAGGCTCTGCTGCTAGGTCGTATGGCTTAGGTGGAGGCCCAACATTCACTTTAATTTTCTTGATCTCACCAATATACCCATTTCTAATCAGTTCTGCCGCTTGACGAAATTCTTTCCAAGAACGTTGCATACTTCCCGTTTGAAAAATGCGGTTGTGTTTTCTTGTTGCATTAACCATGGCGCGTCCTTCTTTTACAGTAAGTGCCAATGGCTTCTCGCAATAAATATCTTTTCCGGCTGCTGCTGCTCTTACAGCCGCTGCAGCATGCCAATGATCTGGCAAGGCAATCACCACAGCATCTACATTTTTAAGCGCAAGCAATTCTCGGAAATCGTTATACAATGGTATGTCTGTATAAGTACCAAGCTGCGGATTTTTTACATAATTTGCTTTAATGGAATCTGTCACTTTTTTTGCCTTAGCCTGATATACTTCACTCATAGCAACAAAACGGATTTGTTCTGTTCTAAGAAAAAAGTTTGATAAGATTCCTCCTTGTTTACCAGCACCTATCAAACCTAAGTTGATGATATCACTTGGAGCGGTGTACTTGATTCCAGAAGGACTAAATCCTCCTAATACATGTCGCGGTAAAATCATGAATCCCGCCAAAGCTTTTGCGCTGTTTCCTACAAAATCCCTTCTGGAAACGGAGTTAGGTTTTTTCTCTTTCATTTTTTTGTTTGTGTTTGTAAATGAATAATGGGAGTACTAATCAGACACTGAATAAGGTAAAGATTTTTTGTCAATTCCTCGCTTGTAATTGGGTTTTTCTTCCATTTTAAATTGAAGTATCCCTCCTTTTAAGATATCTGCATGATTAATATAGTTTTTGGAATAATTGATGCCACCCAGCGTAGCAGATTTAATATAGAAATTCTTTTCACTATTTTCAGGAGCATTGATCACAAACTGCTTGCCATTCTCTAATTTCAGTGTGACCTTTTTGAACAAAGGGGCGCCTATTACGTATTGGTTGGTACCCGGACAAACCGAATAAAACCCCATGGCACTAAATACATACCAGGCACTTGTTTGACCGTTGTCTTCATCACCACAAAAACCATCAGGGGTGGACCGATACAATTTATTCATGGCATCTCTTACATGTAATTGTGTTTTCCAAGGAGCACCACAATAATCATAGATATAGATCAAGTGTTGTATTGGCTGGTTGCCGTGTGCATATTGCCCCATGTTCATGACCTGCATTTCCAACATCTCATGTATCACACCACCTCTATATTCAGAACCATCAAATATTGGAGGGAGGTTGAATACACTATCTAACATGCCTTCCATTTTTTTGTTGCCTCCCATTAAATCAGAGAGCCCTTTAAAATCATGAAAGACGCTCCAGCTATAATGCCAGGCATTGCCTTCTACAAATTCTCCGCCCCATTTGAAAGGATTAAAATTAGATTGAAAACTGCCATCCTTTTTTCTTCCACGCATCAAGTTGTGAGCAGGATCAAATAGATTTTTATAGTTCTGTGATCGTTTAGCAAATTTATCAATCTCTTTTTGGGGTTTACCCAGTGCTTTTGAAAGCTGTGTTAAACAAAAATCGGCATACGCAAATTCCAATGTTTTGGCAGCACTTCCACCATACATATCAACAGGTAGGTATCCCAATTCGTTATACTCTTTCACACCATCTCTCCCAAGTGTATTTAAGGGACCGGTATTCTCTGTATTTTTCATCAGTGCTTCATACAGAATTTCCATATCAAATCCACGAATTCCTTTGAGATAAGCATCTGAAATGACGGATGCAGAATTACTACCAATCATCGTTCTTCGATGCCCTGGATTGGCCCATTCTGGCAACCAACCACTTTCTTTATAAGTGTTAGCCAACCCCTGCATGATATGACTTTCCATCTCAGGATACATTAGCGTAAGAAATGGGAACAGAGAACGAAAAGTATCCCAAAATCCAGTATCCGTAAACATAAATCCCTCTTCGATATTCCCATTATATGGACTATAGTGAACTAACTTATTGTTGGCATCATACTCATAAAATTTTCTTGGAAACTGTAACATGCGATAAAGACATGAATAGAAAGTTTTTAATTGTTCAGGCGTTCCTCCTTCTGCTTTTACCTTGATCAATTCTTTATGCCAAGCAGCTTTTGCTTTGTCTTTGATTTGGTAGAAAATTTGATTCCCTATTTCCCTATTCAAATTAAGTTCCGCTTGAGCATATGAAATAAAAGAGGAAGCCACCTTTAGATGTACTTGCTCCCCTTTTTTTGTTTTAAAACCAACAACTGCTTGTGCATGAAAGCTGTAGATTTCATTTTGACCAGCTAGTACAATACTATCATTAACAGTAAAAGTTTGATCAAATGCTTTATCAAAATGAATGACAAAATAGTTTTTAAAGTTAGCCGGCACGCCACCTCTATTGCGAGTAGTATATCCAATGATTTTTTGTTCTTGGGGTAGAATTTTAATATACGATCCCCGATCAAAAGCATCAATTAATATAAAGGAGCTATCTGATTTGGGATAAGTAAATTGAAAAATGGCGCTGCGTTCTGTGGGAGCAATTTCAACAAGAATATCATAATTTGCAAGATATACATTGTAATAAAAAGGTTGGGAAATTTCAGCTTTGTGTGAAAACCAGCTAGCTCTTTTTTCTTCATTCACCTGCATTTTTCCTGTCATAGGCATAATGGAAAACTGGCCGTAATCGCCCATCCATGGTGAAGGCTGATGGGTCTGCTTGAATCCGCGAATTTTATCAGCAGTGTAGGTGTACTGCCAACCATAACCATTCACACCAGTTTGTGGCGTCCAACAATTCATTCCCCAAGGCATGGTAATTGCTGGATAGGTATTGCCATTAGAAAAACTATTTTTGGAATCAGTTCCCATTAGAGGATTCACCCATTCCTCTGGTTGAAATTGGGCATGTATTGTACCACTGAAAAAAAGGAATAAACCACAACAGGTTGACCACCTTTTTAAACTCGATAACAGCTGATTTTTGATGCCTTTTTTCATTCTATAATTGCTTCTCTTCAAATAATTGATTACACGATACCAATAAGTTGTATTAACGAAGTTCAATGCTGTGTTTTCCTGCTCCGATATTTTTCAAGCTATATATCCCATTCTTTGGTGGAAGATTAGTCTTTTTACCGTTAATCCACAAACTAGTTTTACCTAGTATAAAAGCAATTTCCACCATTGCTGTTATACCACTTGGAATTGATAATTGATAGGTGTTCTTTTCTATTGTTTTTTGAAAATCTATCTGTATCTCCCCTTTCAACAAGGTTGTTTTCAAATTAGCAAAATGCAAATTACCCAGTTGTGGTTTGATCAGAATGGTATCGGCACCCGGATTGAGGGGCATCACTCCCATCAATTTACGTACAATAATATTAGCAGGCGCTGCTCCCCACGCATGGTTGAGGTCAAGGTTGGGTTTGAATTTTTTATCCCAAGCTTCCATTGAAATGGTGGAGCCTGTTCTAATCATATTGTACCAGCTGCGTTGATCTGTAGAAGTTAACAATGTTAAAGCGTAATCCGCTTCACCTGCATCAAACAATGCATCTAGCAAAAATTGGGAGCCATACACACTGCAAGCCATTTTTTTCGATTTAATCAAATCAATCACTGCTGCTTGATGCTCTTTTCTAACCAATCCAAATGCAAGCGCAAACATATTACTATGCAATGAAGTATGATTGGTACTGTCTCCATCTTTAACTAAACCGGTTGTTGGATTAATAAATACTTTTTGGTAAGATTCAAATACTTTTGTTGCTTTCTGTTGATACAATTGTGCATCATATTTCTTACCCATTACTAGGGCGATTTTTTGCATCAATAGTAAGTTCTGATAATAGAAAGCATTTACCACTGCATTATACTGACAGAATACAAAACCATCTCTTTCCACATTTGGCCAATCAACAATGTCTTTTAAGTCTTGCTTTCCATCAAATGCTTTAGTAATATGAATGTTTGCTAAAAATTCTTTTGTCTGTTTGTTACTAAGGGTACTAATGAGTGCAATTTCTCCTTCAAGAGGCATCAACATTTTTTGTTGTAACTCTGGATAGTATTGTTGTAAAAATGATTTATCACCAGTGTATAGAAAATCATTCCAAGCCATCAGCACATTTTGCAAACTCCATTCTGTAGGCCAAGTGGGATGAAATAATAAGTATGCCATTGTTCTTCTTGCAATACTATATTCAGCATCTACTGCATAATGTGATAGCTGATTTATGAGTGCATCTGCTTCATAGGGAACCCGTTCTCTGTCGCCATCCACATAAAATCCAGAAAAGCTGGTTGCTTTCATACTGTATTTACAAAGATCCCAGACCATATTCAAAACTGTATCACTTGATACAAATTCGGATACATGATGATTAAAGGGGTAAAAAACATTTTTTCTTTTAACTGACCATTGATTCAGTGTACTATGCAACCCAGAAATACCTAGATACCTAAAGGGATATACCTCACCAATATATTCCGGCATAAGAATAGGGTTTCTGCTATTTCTCTTTACATTCACTGGCCATTGAATCTGATAATCATGGGTTCCTTTCTGAACCAACAATGCTAATTTAATGTAGCGAATATTGGCACTAGATGTTAGAAATTTTTGCGGTCCTTCCAAAGCTTCTGCGGCTTCTATATAGATGCTATCTGATTTATCACTACTAATCTGCAGCTGCAATTGACTAAAAGCATCTTTTCCAAAATCAAGAAAATATTTTCCAGGCGATTGGTTCAAAATTGAGATGGGTGTTTCCCATTCAGCAGTTAAGGGTGCGTGTGAAAAATAGCCTAAGGAATCTTCAGGTGATAAATAAAATGAAGCGGCTTCAGAAAATGCTGTAGCTAAATTTTTCTCATCCCATTGCTGTACTTTCCAATAATAAACTTTGCCTTTGACCAATGGTTTCCCGGCATATAGAATAGGGTGATTGGTACCTTTTTGTTTTTTCGAATCCCATAAATCACCTTTATTATTATTCAACGAATCAATAGATGAAGTAACCAAAATTCGCCATGCAGTTGATTTATTGATATTGCTTGCATTTTGCCAATCAAAAAGTGGCTGTTGCTGGTAGATTTTTGCAAACTGGTATTGTTGTTCATCTGCAATTGCCTGTGTTAAAGAAATGTTTTGTAGAAACCCATTTTTACTAACCGCACCAGTATTCAAAACAAGGTCAGTACGCATTCTAAATGGTACAGCCTGCTGGCTTTCTGCAATGTACACAAAGCAAAGTGCAAGTATGATACTGACTACTTTTTTCAATTATCTAAGCCCCTCATTTAATGGTTTTAAAATAAATACACTTCTTGTCATTTTCATTTCATGTGCATAAAAAACTACTTTATGATAATGATACTTGGATCAACAGGGTATCTGCCGAAATCTTTCCCATAAATAGCCAATCCACCGGTTGACTGTGTTTCCATTTTAACCGACAAAAAACCTTGTTCTTTAGCGCGATTCAATACTTCTGTTGTTAAAGCAATTTTAACCAGATACCCATATGAACCTGCTTCCCTTAATTTCTTATCTTTAAATTGGCTATTCCAAGAAAGAACGCCGCGATGATCTGCAGGATCATCTGTTAAGGTCACACTTGTTTTCTTTTGTCCATTTACAATCACATCAATAACGGAAGGATATAAAATTTCATCCGTCATAGGATAGGCGTTGGGGTTTTTATGTGGCGATACTTTTGCACCTAGCATATAATCCTGATCCTTTTCAAATTTTTGATCTTTGTCTTTGTCGAATAATTGTTTAGCCGATGCTTCGAATAGCAAATAGCTTTCTTTTATATTATTCACATCTAATGATGAAGCAACAGGTATATGGTATTCAAAATAGCCTTTGCCAGCACCATTCACTTTCAATCCATCCATCACGCTCCAAGATTTTTCAGACCAATCTGCTTTAAAATAGTCTTTTGCATTTTGTGAAATAATAGTAGTGTTTGTTGGATTTTTATCGGATTGAACAATTACATGCATGAAATTGGAATGCAACAAATTACCATCAGCATCTTTGAGTGCTAATTTTACGATAGCTAAACCGCCGTAATCTGGCATTTGTAATTGTATGCTGGGCAATGCCTGCTGCATCCATGGCTGATAGTTAAAAGAAGTTTTATCCTTATACAATACATTGCTGTTACCAGTTTTGTCCATAAAGTCTACTGAATAAGAAATGTACAACTGGTTCCCTTTGATTGCTTTATCAGACATCACTGAAATAAATAAGGGAAGCTCAAAAATAGATCCCCCAATGACTGTTTTACTAATCTCATTCCCTGTTGATAAATAGAAATCCGAATGAAAATCTTTATCCGACATACCACCAAATAGTTCAGAAAGCCCTGTGAATTTTTTGGTGCGATCAAATCGCCAATAACCATTCCATTCGTTGATGACGTCGTGGTGTTCTGTATACAACCAACCTGCTACTTTAGGATACTTTCTAAATGTATTCATCATTCTATGGTAGTCCCAGCTCCAATCAACATCACCTGTACTTCCATCATATCCCCAAACATTACCACATTCTGAATTAATATTGGGTTGTAATCCCTGCTTGAACCCATTTTCAAAATGGTCTGTACTGCCTTCAAATGTTTTACTCACAAGGTTGGCGAGAAAATCTTCCCAAGCCCATCCTGGCAAGTATTCATGCCATGAATTGATATCCGTTTCAGTATGTCCTCTGCCGCAACAAACTGAATTGTCTTCTACCAGTCTTGTTTGATCTAGTGATTTTGCTAGGTAATACATAGACGCCACCCAGTTTTGGGTTTTGGGTAAATAAGCCGATCTTGTTTTACCATTTTCGGTGATTTTAGTTTGGAGTCCCCATGTTTCATTAAATACTATCCAAGAGAAAATAGCCGGATGGTTATAGTCTCTTTTAATCATTTCTCTCAACGTATATTCTGCTTCCGCTTGCATTTTTTCACCAGGCTCTCCCCAGGCATTGGGTAAATCAGACATCACTAAGAGTCCGAGTTTATCGGCCCAATATAATTTTCTCGGTACATCTACTTTAATATGTGTACGTATGCCATTCAATCCAATGTCTTTTGCAAGTTTGATTTCATTTTTCATGAATTCATCTGTAGGAAAAGTATAAAAACCTTCTGGGTGATAGGATTGATCCAGTGTTAGCTGCAAATAAATGGGTTTGTTGTTGAGGGCTATATACGGATAGTTGCTATTGGGCAAATTCATGACAGAAATTTTGCGCATACCGAAATAGGACTTTACTTTATCGCCATTAATACTCAGTTCCGTTTCATACAAATAAGGGTCTTCTAAATTCCAAAGTCGCGGATTGGGTATGGGAATCACCACGTGAATTTTATTGTTGTCTTTTGATACTTTGCTGGTTGTTACAATATCGGTACCTGGAGTTTTAATGCGAATGGTTAAATCCGCATCGGCTAACAAAGGGATAGCCATAACTACATCTGCGGTCACCGTTTTTTTGTCAATATCTGGCGTAAAATGAATGGTTTCGAGATAATTTTTTCCTCGTCCTTCTAAATAAATGGTTTGCCAGAGTCCTCTTGCATTACCATAACCTTGTTTCCCATATAACGCAAAATCTCTGCGTTGATCATCCACTTTAATCACCAGTTGTTGAACTGTTCCGAATTTGACAAAAGCAGTAAGGTCAAATGAAAATGGGGTGTAGCCTCCTTGGTGTTTGCCAACCAATACGCCGTTGAGCCAGATAGTTGTTTCCCAGTCTGAAGCACCTACAGTTACAAAAACACGCTGCTTATTCCAAGAAATGGGTACTTTGATGGACTTTTTATACCAGGCAAAATCGGCTTCGTCTTTCACGCCAGACAAAGGAGATCCCCAGGGAAACGGTACATTTATTTTTTTGGAAAATTTTCTTTTACCTGATTGCCATTGCTTTGATACTCCATTATTGGCACTATCAAATTCAAAGTCCCATACGCCATTTAAATTGATCCAATTGGCTCTTTCAAAATCGGGACGAGGATGCTCAGGTAGTGGAATATTTTGTGCGAAAACGGCGCTTGTCAAGCAAAAAAATAGCATGGCAAAAATAAATTTCATCCTCTTGATTTAAAGTCTTTAGAAAAGCAAATTGAATTAACGTCAAAATAAAGCCTACTCGATGGTATAAGATAGTACTTTAAGAAGAAAGTCAGCGGGTTTACACCCACCGACTTCTTACCAAACTGCCAAATAAACCTTCTTTAATTATTTCGAAATAATAAGTTGTCGTTATTTTATTTCAATTCACGGATCTTAATATTTCTATAATAAACATTATCACCGTGTTCTTGTAATAAGATAGGAGATTTATCTACCATGCCAAATCCTTTGTTTTTAGCATACTTGCTATGTGCCAACAACACTTTGTAAATATTATTGCCTTTATCATATTCTACTACTTTAAAGCCATTGAGCCAGTGTTCAACATGGTTATTGGGTAACACCACAATTTTACCTTGGTTCCATTCACCAATTTTTCTCTGGAATCGAGCGTCTAATTTCACAGAAGGTATTAAATCGTACAGGCTTGCAAGTGTGCGATTCCCTTCAACACCCATTTTAGCATCGGGGTGTTTTTCATCGTCCAATATTTGATATTCTAAACCAAGACCAGATTTGCTTCCTGGCGTTTC
>JANOYH010000198.1:0-10573 GCA_031428775.1 Bacteroidota bacterium | reverse complement strand
GTTTTTTGCCTTGGTTATGTGGTTTTTTTGTGATGAGTGCAGTAGCAGGTTTTATTTTAAGTATTGTTTTTCAATTGGCACACACTGTAGAGCATACAGCATTTCCAGTTGTAGATACACTTTCCAATCAATTACCTGATGAGTTTGCAGCACATCAAATTAAAACGACTGCAAATTTTGCCACAAGAAATAAGCTGGTGAGTTGGCTTGTTGGTGGACTCAATTTTCAAATTGAACACCATTTATTTCCCAAAGTTTCACACGTACACTATCCTGCCATCAGTGAGATTGTAAGGAATGTATGTGCAGAATACCAGTTACAATATATTGAATATCCCACCATGCGAAGGGCTGTTGTAGCTCATGTGCGTTTTCTAAGGGATATGGGAAGAGCCTAATAAAAAATGCCACTTTATTGAGTGGCATTTTTTATTTAATAAGGGCTACTTTTCTCTACTTCACTTTTTTGATCAATGTAATAGTGTTATTTTTTTGCAACGACTTTTATCTTTGCAGTGGCTGATTTTTTTGCGGTAGCCGGTTTTTTAGCAGCCGCATTTTTCTTAGCCGCAATTTTCTTGGAAAAAGCACCTGGCACTTGGTCTTCAATCATTTTTTTGATGCTATCTAGTTCTATGTTAATGAGTTCATCAGCATTGTACTTTTCTCCGTTGGCCTTTTTACCCATCTTGAGCATTTTTTTCTGAAAGCGAATGAAGGGTCCCCATCTGCCATTCTCGATAGAGATTTTTTCTGAAGGCCATTGATTGATATATCTATTGGCTTCTTTGTCCATTTTCTTTTCAATCAATTCATTGATATCTGTTTTGCTCAAAGTATCATAGTTATAAGCCCTAGGGATATTGATGTATAAGTCGTTCCATTTAATAAAAGGTCCAAACCTTCCTTTGCCTTTGGTTACGGGAATTTCATTATAAAAAGCAATGGGGGCATCCGCAAGGGCTTTTTCATTAATAATCTCAATGGCTCTTTCTAATTCCAATGCATGAAGGTCTTCGCCTTTTGGAACGCTGATAAATTGTTCGCCCATACGGATGTAGGGACCAAATCGACCAATATTCACAGATAGTTCCTGACCTTCATATTCACCAATGGTTTTGGGTAATTCAAATAGTTCCATTGCTTCTGCCATGGTAATAGTTTCAATGCTTTGCGACTGCTTCAGTTTGGCAAATCTTGGCTTTTCTTCTTCATTAGAACTATCACCAATTTGCACCATCGGACCATATCTACCCATACGGGCAATTACTTTTTTACCCGATTCAGCATCAATGCCCAATTCTCTTTCTCCCTTGGCCCTTTCTGCGGTTTCTAATGTGTGTTCGATGGTGGAATGAAAGGGTTTATAAAACCCATCAATCATTTTACTCCAGACAATTTTGCCATCTGCAATTTCATCAAACTCTTGTTCAATTTTAGCAGTGAAACCGAAGTCCATGACATTGTTAAAATGTTGTTTCAGAAAATCTGTTACTACCATACCCAAATCAGTAGGGAATAGTTTTGATTTTTCTGCACCAGTATTTTCAGAGATGATTTCCTTTTCAATGGTATTGTTGGGCATCAATCGAAAAAGGGTGACGGATCTTTTAATGGCGTCTTTATCCCTTTTCTCTACATAATTACGTTTGACTATGGTAGTTATGGTGGGTGCATAAGTAGAAGGTCTTCCTATACCAAGTTCTTCTAACTTTTTTACTAAGGAGGCTTCAGTATACCTTGCAGATGGTCGAGTGAACTTTTCTGTTGCGGTCAAATCTTTGAGTTCTGGCTTTTGTTGTAAAACCAATGGAGGTAACATTCCTTCTTGGTCATCTTCATCTTCTTCGTCCTTGCCCTCTAAGTAAACTTTTAAAAATCCGTCGAACTTCATTACTTCACCAGTAGCAGACATCAGTTCTTTATTGGTACTGATTTCAATCTTTGCTATTGTTTTTTCAAATGCGGCATCAGACATTTGACTGGCTATTGTCCTTTTCCAAATCAATTCATACAAGCGTCTGGTTTCGTCATCAGGCACAGTATGATTGTTCATATAAGTAGGTCTGATGGCCTCGTGTGCTTCTTGTGCAGATTCGTTTTTGTTTTTGAATTTGCGAGGCTGATGGTATTGTTTGCCATAGGCAGTAGCAATTTCATTGCTGATGTCTTCTAGGGCAGTATCGCTTAAGCTAACACTGTCCGTACGCATGTAAGTGATCTTACCACTTTCATACAGTTTTTGTGCAAGCAGCATGGTCTTGCTTACACTATAGCCCATTTTCCTAGATGCTTCCTGTTGAAGGGTAGACGTGGTAAAAGGTGCAGCAGGTGTTCTTTTGGTTGGTTTAACTTGTATGTCTGTTACTGTATAGGTAGCACCAATACAGGTTTCTAAAAATTTCCTAGCATGTGCAGGTTCCGTAAATTTTGTAGGTCCTTCTGCTTTAAATGTTACCAACTTTTGATTGATGTCGTTTGCGCTGAAATTGGCTTCAATCTTAAAACTATTCTCTGTTACAAAGTGGTTGATTTCTCTTTCTCTTTCAACCACAAGTCTTACTGCTACACTTTGAACACGTCCTGCACTCAAACTCCTTTGCATACCAATTTTACGCCATAAAACGGGACTCAATTCAAAACCCACCAAACGGTCTAGCACCCTTCTGGCTTGTTGGGCATTGACCAGATTCATATTGATGGTTCTAGGATTTGCCACCGCTTTTTTTATTGCGGGAGCAGTAATTTCATGGAACACAATTCTTTTAGTGACTGCAGGGTCAAGTCCAAGTACTTCTGCCAAATGCCAGCTGATACTTTCACCTTCACGGTCCTCATCCGATGCTAGCCAAACCTCATCGGCCTTTTTTGCCAATTGTTTTAACTCTCGAACCACTTTTTCTTTCTCGTCAGGAACCTTATAACGGGGTAAATAATGATTGTTTACATCTATACCCATATCATCCTTCTCAAGATCTCTGATATGTCCAAAACAGCTCCTAACGTCAAAATCAGATCCTAAGATCTTCTCAATAGTTTTAGCTTTTGCAGGTGACTCAACAATTAGTAAATTTTTTGCCATATTACTCAAAACCGCTCTGGACGGTGCTTTGATGATGTTTAACAGATAACAACCACTTATTCGAAAACCGATTTCTCCCATTTTCTGGGAAGTCGGTTAGGATGCAATATTAGTCCAAACCATCAAATTCCAAAAAATATCAATTTAAATCTTCCATTACAAACTTTACAATGGCACTACTCACTGACGTTTCTTTATAGATCCTACTATGACCTAATCCGTCAGTTATATGAAACCGAATATGCGGATGATTTTCGTTTATTACAGGCACCACAGCGTCAAAAACACAGATCAAATCCTGTTTGTCGTGTACCCAATAAATGGGGGCTTTGATCTGCTTAATGGCATCGCTAACGGAAATCTGTGCCAATGACATTTGTGCCTTTTCGGTCAACATTTCTTTAAATGCTGCTACAATTTTAGTTTCCACTTTAATGATACTAAAAAAATGCTCAATGGCTCTAATGGTTTCGGTGGCAGGTGCTATTAACACCAGTTTTCTATTTTCTTGGTTGGGAAGGTTTTGAAAAGCAAGACTTGCGGCTAGTCCACCTAGTGAATGTCCCATCCATGTATAAAAGGGACCATATTGCTGTTCAATGGCTAATAAAACGTCTTTATAAAGTAATGCATTGATGTGGTTGCCTGCTGATTGGCCGTGTCCGGGAGCATCAAAGGAAACCACTTCAAACCCCTGCTTTTTAAAAAGCCCTATGTATTTTTCAAATTTGTAACTGTAGCTACTAAATCCGTGAATGATGAGTATTTTTTTTCCATTAGGATTTTGTGGAATCCACCTATACCCAATGAGGTTTAAGTTGTTGTGCTTGAGTAATAATTTCTCGGCTTTATGGAAAATTGGGGGTTCTTTTGGTTTTTTACCTGATTTCCGTGGGGTACAAAAAAGTTCAAAAGCCATTTCTGCTGCCTTCTTAGGTGAAACCAAGCCAATGGTGCTAATCTTGGTTTTATAATAAGTGATAGCGATCCGTTGAGCTAATTTGGTTTTCATCTAGCCTCAAATATATGGAGCATCACTCAGGAACGTAGCTAATAAAAAGTCAATCTCTCTATTTTGGACAAGTTTTTCGCATTTCGAAGCAGAAATGAACAAATGAACCGATACTTTTGCAGGCCAAAGGATATCTCATGTATACGATACATTTTCAATTTGAACAAAAAGACCTTGATTCAGTAACCCTAACTGCTGTACCGGAAGGTGATAGCTTATTAGAAATCTGTTTAGATAATGGTATAGAATTGCATCATAACTGCGGAGCCGTTTGTGCTTGCAGTACCTGCCACTTATATGTAATGCAAGGGTCGGAGTTTATTCAAGAACTGTCAGATAAAGAAGAAGACTTTATTGACCGAGCCGTTAATCCAAGAATCAATTCAAGATTGGGATGCCAATGTGTATTGGAAAATGGTTCGGGAGAAATATCCATAACCATACCAGATCAAACCCAATTTCTGGGAGAATAACCAACCGTAAAAGACATTAAGCAATAGTTATGATGAGCCATTTTGAACCACCCATTTTTTGGAACGATCACGAAGACATAGCAATGAAATTATATGAAAAATTTGGTGATGATTTCACTGAGTCTAATATTTATAGAATTCGTTTTACTGATTTATTGGAATGGATATTGGCAATTCCAAGATTTGAAGGCACCAAAGAACAAAGTACTGAGGGGCATTTGGAAATGATTCAAAGTGCATGGGTGTATGAGTGGCGTGACAATCAGAAATAATAAAATTCATGAACATGCACCAACGATTTAGCACTATTTCCTGTTTTGTTTTTGATATGGACGGTGTGTTAACCGATGGTAGTCTATTGGTATTGCCGAATGGTGTGATGGCCAGAAAGATGAATATTAAAGATGGTTTTGCACTTCAGTTAGCCATTAAAAAAGGATATCAGGTTATGGTGGTTTCTGGAGGTAATTCACCAGAAGCAAAAGATCGTTTAATGAAACTGGGGGTTACGGATGTTTGGATGGAAGTGAAAGACAAAGTTTCCTTATTAAATAAGCTGTTGCAGGATAAAAAAATCCTACCAGCGCAAGTATTATATATGGGAGATGACATTCCTGATTTAGGGGTGATGCAAATGGTAGGTCTTCCAGTATGCCCTGCCGATGCAGTTCAGGATATCAAATCCATATCGCAATACATTTCTCATTTGAAAGGGGGAGAAGGATGTGTTAGAGATGTGATTGAACGCGTGATGAAACTAAGGGGCGATTGGGATTTGCATACGGATATTAGCGCTCGTTAAAAACCTGTAACATTAAATTGAATCGATAAATATTTCTTTTGAAAATACTCATTGCATTTTTTCGATTAGTTAGATGGCCCAATCTGGTGTTCATTGCTTTAACACAATTACTGTTTGAGTATTGTATTTATGATAGAATATTTCCCTACAGTATAGCATCTAAGCAATCTTTTTTTGTAATCATGCTAGCTTCCATATTTATAGCGGCTGCAGGTTACATGATTAACGACTATTTTGATTTAGACATTGATCAAGTCAATAAGCCAGAAAAAGTGGTCGTCAATTCAATTATAAGCAGGCGTTGGGTTATTTTCTGGCATATGTTTTTAAGTTTGATTGGCATTTATGCAACCATCTTTGCTTTGTCGTTTCATAATTATTGGCACTTGGTTTTAGCAAATATGGCCAGCGTGATTTTTCTTTGGGTCTATTCCACTTCGTTGAAAAAACAACTGTTGATTGGAAATATTTTAATTTCTATGCTTACGGCTTGGGTGATTGGTGTATTGTATTTTTCAAAATACCCGTTGGAGGATATCAATAAAGTGGTTAGTCCAAATATGCAAAACGTCCGATTTTTTAGACTAACTGTATTGTATGCAGCTTTTGCATTTATTATTTCATTGATACGCGAAGTAGTAAAAGACATGGAAGATTTGGAAGGAGATAGAAAATACGGATGTAGAACTATGCCCATTGTATGGGGAGTGAATGCCAGTAAGGTTTTTGTGGCTGTATGGTTAATTGTATTAATTGCGGTTTTAATAATCCTGCAACTATATGTGGTTCAGATGGGGTGGTGGATCAATATTGGCTATTCTTTAATATTTATTTTATTGCCATTATTTTATGTATTCAGTAAATTATTTAAAGCGAAAACACCAACCGATTATCATCACCTCAGTAGTGTAATAAAAATCATTATGCTGGCAGGAATTATATCGATGGTATTTTTCAAGATAAATCCCTAATTTTTTTTCTGCTCATAAATTTGCATAGTCATGAAAGAGTTTATACTAGCATCTCAATCGCCTAGAAGAAAATTATTATTGGAATGGGCTGAGCAGAAATTTGAAATCATTGTTCATTCATCCGATGAATCTTATCCTGAATCTTTAGATATTAAAGAAGTTCCCATTTTTATTGCAAGGAATAAAGCGATAGCTGTACAACTTCATGTGCAATCAGCTTTTCATGGTTTATATGCGATGCAACCCATATTGGCGGCTGATACCATTGTTGTTTTAGACGGTAGCGTCATTGGTAAACCGAAAGATAGGGATGATGCTATTAACATTTTGAATGCGCTCTCTGGAAATAAGCATGAAGTATATACTGGTGTGGTGATCCTTCAACAAGAAAAAGAAATTGCATTTGTTGATTGTACAGAAGTGTGGTTTCATACACTTACGTTGGAACAAATTGAATTTTATGTGGACAAGTATCAGCCATACGACAAAGCAGGAGCTTATGCCATACAAGAATGGATTGGTGTGGTCGGTATAAAATGTATTAAAGGCGATTTTTATAATGTGATGGGGTTACCTGTAAGTAGGGTCATACAAGCAATGGAAAGTTTTTAGTGAATTCATTTTAGTAAAGTGGGTGTTGAAAATAAAAGGATTTAACTTTTCAACAATCATTTTTATATGAATGAACGATTACTTCAATTCATTTGGCAGGGAAGGTATTTTAGTCCTGGTCCATTTTATACAACATATAACGAGCCGTTAGAGATTTTGGATACAGGTTTGTTAAATGCTAACCAAGGGCCTGACTTCAAAACCGCAAAAATCAAGTTAGGCCAGACTTTGTGGATTGGCAATATAGAAATACATGTAAAAGCATCCGATTGGTATAAGCACCAGCACCAGTCAGACCCAAACTTTCAATCAGTGATTCTTCATGTTGTTTGGGAAGAAGATAGTACGATATTGGATTTGAATGGCAATAGGATTCCCTGTTTTTGTTTGGAGCCTTGGGTTCCCAAAATGATGTTGAATCGGTTTCGTCAATTGATGGAGGATCAATTGTATTTAATTCCGTGTAATGCTTATTTGAAAGACATCAATACTTTACACTGGACATTTTTAAAAGAGCGATTATTGGTGGAAAGGTTGCAATTTAAAACTGCAAAAGTGTTGAGTTATTACCAGCAGTCGAAACATGACTGGGAAACCGTTTGCTGGTGGATGATTGCACATAATTTTGGGCTTACGGTGAATGCCCTTTTATTTGAAGCCATTGCAAAGAATTTATCTTTAAACATGCTAAAAAGGCATAGCAATCAGTTATTGCACTTAGAAGCATTGTTAATGGGACAAGCCAATTTATTAGAGGCTGATTTTGAAGAAGCTTATCCCATTATGTTAAAGAAAGAATACAAGTTTTTACAAAAGAAATATGGTCTTCCAAAAATCAACATACAGCCTGCATTTCTGCGCATGCGGCCTGTAGCATTTCCAAGTTTAAGGTTGTCGCAATTAGCCATGCTTTTGCAACAATCCAGTAATTTTTTTTCTTGCTTTAAAGAAGCTACATCCATTCAAGAAATGAAAAACATATTTCATGTAAAAGCCAATGATTATTGGTTGTATCATTATCGCTTTGATCATCCAACAGTTTATTCAGAGAAGCTTTTAGGGCAACAGATGGTCAATAATATATTAATCAATACGGTCATCCCATTATTATTCGCATATGGACATTTAATCAATGACCCATTCATGAAAGAAAAAGCCCTTTCATGGATAGAACAGCTACCACCAGAAAGAAATCATTTGATTCAACAGTGGTCCAAATATGGAATTAGTTGCAGGAATGCCGGAGAATCGCAAGCTTTAATAGAATTAACACAGTATTACTGTATTAAAAAAAACTGTTTGGATTGTACCATTGGTTCCAAAATTCTACGCAAAGGAATTGAAGCCAAATCTTCAGTAGAATCAGGTACAAGTATTGCAATCACTGCTTTGTAGTGTTATTTTAATACATGGGTTATTGCCAATAAAATGCCATATCCAATTCCATATCTGGGTGCAAGCTTCTTTCAACAGGACAAGTCCTAGCAGTTCTTTCCATCAAGTCTTTTTGTTTATCGTCTAATTGTAATCCTTCTGGGAAATAAACATGTGCCACCAATTTGCCAATTCTTCTTGGGTCAGCCACCATTATTTTAGTCACGTCAACCCTGGTGCCATCTAAAACAATCCCCATAGTATTTGCTTTTATTGCCATAGTAGTAACCATGCAAGCACCTAATGCTGTAGCCATTAAATCGGTTGGAGAAAACCTTTCTCCTTTACCTTGATTATCAGAGGGAGCGTCAGTTTCTATTACAGTGCCACTTTGTAAGTGTGTGGCACTTGTTCTTAGTGCACCTTTATAAATAATTTGTGAAGTCATAGTTGATTTTTGCCCTAAATTTACAAGTATCAAATCAAACGAAGTGAAGCAACTCTTTTTAATTTTATACGTCCTCTTTTCGGTTACGGTAATGGCACAACAAAAACAGCCATCTGCTAAGGAGCAGGAAAAGATGCAGAAGAAGGCTGAAAAGCGAGAAAAGATCAATCAATTGATCAAACAAGAAGAGGAAGGTGCATTAATATTTCAAAAACAATCGGCATGGGGTTTTAAATTCAATACGGATGGTTGGAGTGGGTTTTATGAAAAGGGGAAATATAAAACCATTACTAAGACCAATCTATTTTGGTTTGAATTTGGCGAAAGAAAGGCTAAAAAAGAAGAAAAAGTACCCACTTTAAGTACCAATCAGGGTTTTGTGGTATTTTCTAGTTATATCTATGGAAAACAAAATAATTTCTATTATACCAAATTTGGTTTTGGACAACAAATTCTTATAGGGAGTAAAGGGAATAAGAATGGAGTTGCGGTTTCGGGAATTTATGGCGGTGGACTTTCCCTTGGTTTATTAAAACCCTATTATGTTGAAATCGAGAATCCCTTTGGTAGTGGCAAACGACAAGAGATCAAATACAACAATAATGATAGCCTTTTCCTAGATCCTACCATCATTATTGGAAAAGGAGGCTTGGGTAAAGGGCTTAATGAAATTCAATTTGTTCCTGGAGCTTTTGCTAGAACAGCCATCAGGTTTGATTATGGTAAGTATAATGAAATCTTATCAGCGTTAGAAGTCGGCTTAAATGCGGAATTTTATTCAAAAGCGATGCCCATATTAGTATTACATGAGCCAAAGAGTTTCTTTTTTAACGCTTACATTTCAATAGTGTTTGGTAAAAGAAAGTGAGTTAATTTTGCAAAATAATTGAACAAGGAATAGCGGCATGCAAGAATTACCAGTTGTACCAAAAATAGATATTACTACTTCAAAAATTCAAAAGCCAAACTGGCTGAGAGTGAAACTTCCCATTGGAGAGAGTTATAAACACGTTCGTGGATTAGTAGATACGCACAAGCTTCATACCATTTGTGAAAGTGGCAATTGTCCTAATATGGGTGAATGTTGGGGTGAAGGAACCGCCACTTTTATGATTCTTGGTAATGTGTGTACCCGCAGTTGTGGCTTTTGTGCGGTGGCTACAGGTAGACCAGAAGCGGTAGATTGGAACGAACCTCAAAGAGTGGCTGAAGCCATTCATTTGATGAAGGTAAAACACGCTGTAGTAACCAGTGTGGACCGTGATGAATTAAAAGATGGAGGTTCCATTATCTGGTATAATACCATCAAAGCCATCAAAGCTTTAAATCCATCTACTACTTTGGAAACCTTGATTCCTGATTTCAGGGGAATACAAGACCAGATTCAACGGATTATCGATGCTGCTCCCAATGTGGTTAGTCATAATATGGAGACGGTTGAAAGGATGACCAGGCAAGTTCGTATTCAAGCAAAGTATCGCAGAAGTTTAGACGTATTAAAGACGCTCAAACAAGGTGGTATGCGCACAAAAACGGGTATTATGTTGGGTTTGGGAGAAACAAAGGAAGAAGTGATTCAAAGTATGAAAGACTTAGTGTCTGTTGGTACAGATGTTTTAACCCTTGGTCAATACTTGCAACCAACCAAAAAACATTTGCCCGTATTAAGGTATGTACATCCTGATGAATTTGCAGAACTAAGGGAGATAGGTTATTCTATTGGATTTGATTATGTAGAGAGTGGTCCATTGGTTCGCTCTTCCTATCATAGCGATAAACACGTGATTCCTGGTTTTGGT
>JANOYH010000197.1:0-15578 GCA_031428775.1 Bacteroidota bacterium | reverse complement strand
GTACCGCAAGTGTGCAAGGCTCTTTGGTGATGTTTCCTATTTATGCTTATGGCAATGAAGCGCAACGCAATAAATATTTACCCAAATTAGCCAGTGGCGAATGGCTGGGATGTTTTGGATTAACGGAGCCCGACCATGGTAGCAATCCTTCTGGAATGCTGACTAATATTAAAGATGCAGGAGATCATGTGATTTTAAATGGCGCTAAAATGTGGATCAGCAATGCCCCTTTTGCACAAGTGGCAGTGGTATGGGCCAAGGACGAAGCGGGTGAAATAACTGGACTCATAGTAGAAAGAGGCATGGAAGGTTTTACTACCCCAACTACTCATGGTAAATGGAGCTTGAGGGCCAGTGCAACGGGTGAATTGGTGTTTGACAATGTGAAAGTTCCTAAAGAAAATATATTGCCAAATGTCAGGGGCTTAAAAGGTCCGCTTGGATGTTTATCCAAAGCCCGCTATGGCATTGCTTGGGGTGCCATAGGCGCCGCTATGGATTGTTATGATACGGCACTCAGGTATAGTAAGGAAAGAATTCAATTCGATAGACCCATCGGTGGATTTCAACTGCAACAAAAAAAGTTGGCTGAAATGATCACTGAAATCACCAAAGCGCAGTTATTGGTATGGCGTTTGGGCGTTCTCATGAACGAAGGAAGGGCAACGCCACAACAAATCAGTATGGCAAAAAGGAATAGTTGTGAAATAGCCACAAATATTGCCAGAGACGCGCGTCAAATGTTGGGAGGTATGGGCATCACTGGCGAGTATAGTATCATGCGCCACATGATGAACCTAGAAAGTGTGATTACTTATGAAGGCACGCACGATATCCATCTCTTAATAACCGGAATGGATGTAACAGGATTGAATGCATTTAATTAAGCATAGCATTACTAAGCACAATGGAAACAGGCACCATGGAAACAGGCACAATGGGTACAAAAATTTTCTTAGTAGGTATGATGGGCAGCGGTAAGAGTTACTGGACAAAATTGTTGAGTAAAAAACTCAAGACGGGAGGGTACGACCTCGACTTCCTCCTTGAATCAACTGAAGAGAAAACCGTGGCAGAAATATTTGCAGAAGACGGAGAAGCCTATTTTCGAGAACAAGAATCCAAATTACTGCGTTGGTTCAAAGAAAAAAAAACTTATGTGTTGGCCACAGGTGGTGGTACACCTTGTTTTAATGAGAATATGGCATGGATGAATCAACAAGGGTTAACCATCTGGATTGATTCTGATATAGATGTGTTGGTACAAAGACTAACACCCGAAAAAGAACATCGCCCACTGATTAAAGATTTGTCTGATGAAGATTTGCATCATTTCCTTACTGTAAAAAGAAAAGAAAGACTTCCCTTTTATCAATCAGCAAAAATTCATCTCACAGAATCTGAGATCAATGAAAAAAGTTTACTCAAAATAATCCAAGATCATGCATAAAGGATTTCTATTAACTGCCGCAATTCTTGGAGCAATTACAGTTGCCATGGGCGCATTTGGTGCACACGCCTTAAAAACGCTGGTACCAGAAAATGCCCTAGCTGTTTATGATACTGCCGTGCGATATCAGTTCTATCATTTGTTGGCTCTTGCTCTAACTGGAATATTATATGCATCGTACAAAAATAACTGGCTTAAAAATGCAGGAGGATGCTTTATTATAGGAATCATTTTGTTTAGTGGCTCATTATACATGCTCACATTCAAAGCAGTAATTGGCACAGAAGGACTTAATTGGGTGGGCCCGATTACACCCATAGGTGGACTTTTCTTCATTTCAGGCTGGCTCCAATTAGCTTGGGGTATCAAAAAAGGCTGATTTAGTGGAAAACTCCAGCATTCTCAATCATTTTTGCACATCGCTTCCGGCAATTCATTTCTACTTAGTGGCATAGCTTATATTTGTTTTCATGGCAAATAGCTTAAAAAAGAAAACGCCACCTCCGCCCGACCCCGAGGAACTGACAAGCGACAAGGAATCTGAGGTTACGGTGGCTGAAGTTGTAAAAGACGAACGGACTGGTAAAATTGCTGGTGCAGTTAGTCTGCTTACAGCCATATTTCTATTTATTGCATTTACTTCTTATTTATTTACATGGCAAGACGATCAGGATATTGTGCACCAATTTGGTGTAAGAATCTTTGCTACAACTGATGTTAAGGTAACCAATCTTTTAGGCGTATTAGGCGCTTATACTGCACATACTTTGATCTTTAAAGGATTTGGGCTGGCAGCTTATTTGTTCTGTACATTCTTTTCTGTGTTGGGCCTGAACTTATTGTTCGATAAAAAAGTGTTTAGTCTTTCGCGCAATATCAAATATGTATTAGTTGGACTTCTGGTGTTGAGCATGGCATTGGCATTTGCTACAAAAGGAACAGCTTTTTCATGGGGAGGAGCAGTGGGTGAATTAGCGTCTGATTGGTTTATTAAATGGATAGGTCAGATAGGTACTGGCGCTTTATTGGTGTTGGCAGTGTTCAGTTATATTATCTGGAGATTCAATCCAGTATTTACTATGCCAACTTGGAATTTCAACAAATCTTTCAATGATAGTGATGCAGCAGCTATACCAATTGTGGAAGACGATGAAACGCCCATCTTTAAAGAGTGGGATGATGCAAACGATGAAGCAAAACTTTTTATTCACGATTCACACGAACCGCCAGTTGGTGGAAACACTTTAAAACAAGATGGAACTGTTGTTTTAAATGTGCCTGCAGAAGTAATTCTGGCACCAAATCCAATGAATCAATTTGATCTATTGGAAAGAGATGCATTGAATGATGAGATAGCAGAAAGTCGTGAAACTGATCCACAGATGGATATGGTAATACCTCCTGTGGTGATTGCTCCACTGGTATTGTCTAAACCAAGTGCAAGAACAGAAAATAATCCTGAATTAGAATTAGAAATTAAAGCAGTACCCACACCAGAAGAACCCATCATAGAGGCAAAGGCTGTAGCTGGTTCTTTGGCTTCTAAATACGATGCCACACTGGATCTTAAAAATTATAAATATCCTACTCTAGATTTATTAGAGACACATGGAAGTGAAAAAATTGTACATGATCCGGCTGAATTAGAGACGCACAAAAACCAAATCATAGCAACACTGAAGAACTATGATATAGCGATACAAAGGATTGCAGCAACAGTTGGTCCAACTGTTACACTCTACGAGATTGTTCCTGCACCCGGCGTAAGAATTAGTAGAATTAAAAATCTGGAAGATGATATTGCACTAAGCCTTGCTGCATTAGGCATCCGGATTATTGCGCCCATACCTGGAAAAGGAACCATTGGAATTGAAGTACCCAACGTGCGTAAAAGTGTGGTGAGTATGAAGACCTTACTCGCCTCAGAAAAATTTCAAAACAACCATTTCTCTTTGCCCATAGCCATTGGTAAGAAAATTGACAACGAGAATTTCATTGTAGATTTAGCAGCCATGCCTCACTTGTTAATGGCAGGTGCTACGGGCCAGGGTAAATCTGTTGGGATCAATACCTTGCTCGTTTCTTTGTTATATAAAAAGCATCCATCTCAATTGAAATTTGTGTTGGTAGATCCAAAGAAAGTGGAGTTGAGTTTGTACCGTGTGATTGAAAAACATTTCCTTGCCAAACTACCAGGCGAAGAAGAGTCCATTATAACAGATACCAAGAAAGTAGTGCATACCCTGAATGCATTGTGTATTGAAATGGATAATCGGTACGACTTGCTCAAAGAAGCAGGCTGCAGAAATATCAAAGAGTATAATGAGAAATTTACTGCCCGAAAATTGAATCCTGAAAAAGGGCATCAATACTTGCCTTTTATTGTGTTGGTAGTGGATGAATTTGCTGATTTGATCATGACGGCGGGTAAGGAAGTAGAAATGCCTATTGCACGGTTGGCCCAATTAGCTCGTGCTATAGGAATACATTTAATCATCGCTACACAGCGTCCTTCTGTTAATATCATTACTGGTACTATCAAAGCAAATTTCCCCGCGCGTATCGCTTTTAAAGTGAGCTCTAAAATTGATAGTAGAACCATTTTAGACGCAGGCGGTGCAGAACAATTGATTGGTAAAGGAGATATGCTCATCAGTTATAATGGAGAAATTACGCGTTTGCAATGTGCATTTGTGGATACCCCTGAAGTTGAAAAAGTTTGTGCTTTTATTGAACAACAACAAGGCTACCCACAAGCATTTTTATTGCCTGAATATGTAGATGAAAAAGAATTAGAAGGGAAGGATTTTGATAGTGGAGACCGCGACCCATTATTTGAAGACGCAGCTAGGCTCATAGTTCAAAGCCAAATAGGGTCCACTTCATTGATACAACGCAGGATGAAACTTGGTTATAATAGGGCAGGGAGATTAATGGATCAGTTAGAAGCTGCTGGTATTGTTGGTCCTAATCAAGGTAGTAAAGCGAGAGAAGTAAGGTTTAAGTCTGATATGGAATTAGAGCAATACCTTGATTCAATCTAAGTTGTATATTTGCATCCTGAAATATATATATGAAAAATTGCTACTTGGCTTTTGTCGCCCTTTTGTTTTTCGTCAGTCAATTATTCGCTCAAAATGATCCCAATGCAAAAAAAGTATTGGAATCAGTGAGTACAAAAGTGAAGGGGTTTAAAGGAGTGACTGCTAGTTTTACCATTAAATCAGTAAATAATAAGGGTAAGAATAATGGCACTAAAACCGGTTCTATTGCCATCAAAGGGCAGAAATATTTGTTAAAACAAGCCAAGAATGAAATTATTTGTGATGGTACCAATATTTACAATTACGATGGTGCGAAAACAATCACAAAGTCATTGCTAGAAGAATCTAGTCAAACACTGAGCCCTCAAAATTTATTGTCTAATTTTTACGACAAAGACTTTAATTACAAACTAAAATCGTCTACCGGTAATTTTCACGAAATTGAAATGACGCCCATAGATAAGCGTAAAAGTTTTCAGCGCGTTACAGTGTATGTGGACAAAACAAAAAGTATTATTACAAAAGCAAAAGTGTTGGATAAAAGCAATAATACTATCGAGTTTGTTTTAAGTAATATCAATACGGCTGCTACCATTCCCGATGCTAACTTTCAGTTCAATAGAAGTAAGTATCCTAAAGACGCTGAGATCTTAGACTAATTAACAATAACATTTTATTTGAAAACCATTTGTATTTGCAAATGGTTTTTTTCTGTCTTGTTTGTAATTTTATCAAATGAAAAAATACCTAGTTTTTCAAATTTGTGCAGTTTTGTCGTTTTACAGCCAAGCACAGTTTACAGTACGACTAGTTGTGAATGAAGTTTCAACTAGAAAAAATGACGACATCTACGTTTCGGGCAATTTCAATGGTTGGAACCCGAAAGACGAAAACTATAAACTAAAAGCATTTGGAGGCACTAGAAAATCAGTGGTATTAAAAGACCTTGCGGCGGGTGTGTATGCGTTTAAGTTTACAAGAGGCGGATTTGATAAGGTTGAGACCACAGGCGACGGAAGGGATATCAGTGATCGTGTATTAGATGTTAGTGCAGATATGTCGGAAGACATTACCATTGCTGGTTGGAAAGACGACTATCCCGACAAACCCAAAAGGTATACGGCTAGTCCCCAAGTGAAAATCATCGATACCGCTTTTCAAATGCCTGAATTAAATAGGAAGCGAAGGATTTGGATATATCTACCCAAAGGCTATAATACTGTTGGTAAAACCTATCCTGTTTTGTATTTGAATGATGGGCAAAATTTATTCAATGAGCAGACTGCTGCATTTGGCGAGTGGGGTGTTGATGAATGTCTGGATAGTTTACAAAAGATCACGGGTAAGGAATGCATTGTGGTGGGTATTGACAATGGGGCTGATAAAAGGATGACAGAATACAACCCATACAATCACCTGCAGTTTGGAAAAGGTGAGGGCGAAGCTTATACAAATTTCTTGGCTAAAACATTGAAACCTTATATTGACGGGAAGTATCGGACGATGAAGTCGGCCGAAAATACTTATATCGGTGGAAGTAGTATGGGGGCTGATATCAGTCTATATGCGGCATTGCAATATCCCAATACATTTGGTGGTGCAATTTTGTTTTCACCAGCATTTTGGGCAACACCAGAGTTGTATGCCAAAGCGGAAACTTTTACCACGACTACTATGCCCAAATTTTATTTTTATGCAGGAAGTAAAGAGAGCGCCACAATGGTAACTGATATGCAAAAGATGGCTGGAATTTTAGAAAAATTACCTAAGGTGGAAATCAGGAAAGTATT
Organism: Bacteroidota bacterium; assembly: GCA_031428775.1. Taxonomy (GTDB): domain Bacteria; phylum Bacteroidota; class Bacteroidia; order Chitinophagales; family Chitinophagaceae; genus Sediminibacterium. The sequence continues at coordinate 9,294 of JANOYH010000197.1, read as the reverse complement.
GAATCCGTTGGGTCAGCACAATGAAACCTATTGGCGAAGTGAGTTTCCTGATGCGTATCGTTGGTTGTTTAAGGAATAATATAAGTAACTCCTTCAATTGCTAAATCAGTTGCATCAAAATGTTCCTTGGTTTCTTGTAAGAACTGATCCAGCTTTTCATATTTGCTACTAAAGTGCCCAATCAATAATTTTTTAGCATTGGCTTTTTTTGCGATCGCTGCAGCTTGAGTTGTTGTTGAATGGAATCGCGCCTGTGCTCGATCTTCTAAGTCTTTCAAATAAGTAGTCTCGTGATAAATCATACTAGAGTCCTTCACTATCTCGGCCATTGCTTCATTATACAAAGTATCGGCACAAAAAGCATAACTCCTGTTTGGCTTATTGGCAAATGTGACCCAATCGTTTTTGATGATATCCCCAGTTTTGGTTTGATAGTCGTCGCCCATTTTAAGGTTCTCATAAAAAGCTGCAGGGATGCCATATTCCAACACTTTCTCACGAATAATTTTTCTTGGCTTCTTTTTCTCGTTGATAATAAAACCCCAGCATGGAATTCTATGTCTAGTTTCAAAACAAGACACACTGAATTTGGGTTGGTCAAGTATTAGCCCATTTTTCTCCAGAGGAAAAAAGTTTAAAGGAAAAGGAAGGGTAGTGCTGGCTACTTTTAGTTGCAAATGAATGATGTCTAGCAAGTCTTTTGGTGCGTATAAGTTTAAAGGGTGTTCCCGGCCAAGTAAGCCCATACTAGTAATCAATCCTATTAGGCCAAAGTAGTGGTCGCCATGCAAGTGCGAAATCAAGATATGCCCAATTTTACTATGCCTGATGCGATAACGCGCTATTTGCATTTGGGTACCCTCACCACAGTCTATCAACAGTAATTGGTCGTTTAATGTAACCAATTGTGCTGTAGGGTGACGATCATATGCTGGTAAAGCTGAGTTATTGCCTAGAATGGTAACACCAAACATGAAAACTATTTGGTTCTGTTAACTTCAAGAGCCCCCTATTTATTGTTAAAGGAGTAGCATTTATTTGAAAATGAGGCGGTTCTACGGACTTATGATAAAAAATACGGATATTGCAGGCTGATATCAAAAAATCAGCTCCCAAAATGCGGATTTTCATTTTATAATCACTACTTTTGCAGCCGATTAAAAATTACCAATAAATTTCCGGAGTCTTTTTAAAAATTTTGAGATGCCTTATTTAACAACAGAAAAGAGAGCAAGTATTTTTGCAGAGTTTGGTGGAAAAGCCACAAACACAGGTTCAATTGAAGCACAGGTTGCCATATTGACTGAGCGTATCCTTCAGATTTCTAAGCACTTACAAGCTAACAAGAAAGATTTTTCCACTCAACGTGGATTGATGATGATGGTTGGTCAGCGTAAGCGTTTATTGAGTTATATGCAAAAGCATAACCTAACTGGATATCGTGCCCTGATTGAGAAGTTGGGTCTAAGAAAATAATCTTATTATGATACCATAAACTATTCCCAACTGGCAAATTAGCGACGGTTGGGAATAGTTATTTGTGTATATCACTATTTTCAAATACAAGAAAAACATGTTATCACAACCATCTAGTGTAAAATTTGACCTTGGCGGCGGACGCGAAGTAACCATTGGCACCGGCAAATTGGCCCGTCAGGCAGACGGTGCAGTTACCATCACCCAAGGCAATTGTGTGATTTTGGCAACCGTTGTTGCCAATAAAGATCCTAAAGAAGGGCAGGATTTCTTCCCTTTAAGCGTTGACTACCAAGAGAAATTCGCATCTGCGGGTCGTATTCCTGGTTCATTCTTCAAGAGAGAAGCGCGTTTGAACGACTATGAAATCTTAACAAGCCGTTTAATTGACCGCGCATTGCGTCCTTTGTTTCCGGAAGACTACCTCTGCGATGTGCAGGTATTGGTAAGCTTGGTTTCTAGCGATGCTGAAATTATGCCCGATTCATTGGCTTGCTTAGCTGCATCTGCGGCTTTAGCGGTGTCTGATATTCCTATTAAAGAATACCTTAGCGAAGTGCGTATTGCTCGCGTAAATGGCCAATTCATTGTAAACCCAACTCGTTCTGAGTTAGCTGCTTCTGATCTAGAATTCTTGATCGCTGCTACTGAAAAGAACTTGATGATGGTTGAAGGTGAAGCTAAAGAATGTGCTGAAGCTGATTTAGTGAAAGCATTGGAACTAGCTCATGACGCTATCCGTATCCAAATTAAAGCACAGGCTGAACTTCGTGCTCAATTGGGTATTACCACAAAACGCGATTATAAAAAACCTGCGTCTGACGAAGCTGTTAACGAAAAAGTAATTGCTTTTGCCAAACAAAGGGTTTACGAAATATCTAAACAAGGTTCAGCAAAGCACGAACGTACCATTGCTTACAGCAAGTTGAAAGACGAGTTGATGGCAAGCTTTGGCGAAGAGACCACTGACCTTGAAAAGAAATTGGCTAAGAAATACTACGAAGACCTTAAATGGGAAGTAGTAAGGGATATGATGCTGGAAGACAGAATCCGTTTGGATGGTCGTCAACTTGATGAAGTACGTCCTTTGGCTATGGAAGTAGAACCACTTCCTTCTCCACACGGTTCAGCCTTATTTACAAGAGGGGAAACACAGTCTTTGACTACGGTTACTTTTGGTACTAAATTGGACCAACTGTTAATGGAAACTGCTGCTAAATCTGAATATGGTAATTTCTTCTTGCACTATAATTTTCCACCATTCTCAACCGGCGAAGTGAAAATGATGCGTGGTGTGGGTAGAAGAGAAGTAGGCCATGGTAACCTTGCTATGCGCAGTTTGAAGCAAATGATGCCAACTAAAGATTATGCTTATACCGTTCGCGTTGTAAGTGATATTTTAGAAAGCAATGGTTCATCATCAATGGCTACTGTTTGCGCAGGTTCATTGGCTTTGATGGATGCAGGTGTGCCAATACCTAAACACGTAAGTGGAGTGGCAATGGGTTTGATTACCCGTGCTGATGGTAAATATGCTATCCTTACTGATATCTTGGGTGATGAAGATCATCTAGGTGATATGGACTTTAAAGTTACCGGTACCCGCGATGGAATTTGTGGCGTACAGATGGATATTAAGGTTGACGGGTTAAGTATGGCTGTGATGATGGAAGCTTTGGAGCAAGCGCGCAAAGGCCGTCTACACATATTAGATGCAATGTATGAATGTATTCCATCGGCTCGTACCGAAGTGAAACCACACGCACCTAGAATGGTGAAATTGATCATCGATAAAGAATTTATTGGTGCTGTAATCGGACCAGGTGGTAAAGTAATTCAAGAAATTCAACGTGAAACTGGTGCAACCATCAATATTGAAGAAGTAGGCAATACAGGTGAAGTCAGTATCTTCTCATCTTCTAAAGAAGCGGTTGATAAAGCAGTTTCTTGGGTTAAGGGTATCACTGCCATTCCTGAAGTTGGAGATATATATGAAGGTCCAGTTAAAGGTGTTAAAGAGTTCGGTGCTTTTGTTGAATTCATGCCAGGCAAACAAGGTTTGTTGCATATCAGCGAAATTAGCTGGGCTCGTTTAGAAACCATGGAAGGCATTTACAAAGAAGGCGATATGGTGAAAGTGAAATTGGTTGGTCTTGATCCTAAGACCGGCAAGTTCAAATTAAGTCATAAAGCTTTGTTGCCACGCCCTGAAGGCGGACGACCTAGAGAAGAAAGACAAGATGCAAACAATGCATAAATAATATCCAATAGTGAAATGGCCTGCAGTTTGCGGGCCATTTTGCATTTAAACAGTTCATATGCAACAGTATATACAGATCTCCATTAGTGAATTGGCAGAAGACCGCAAAGACCAGCTCATCGCTTTATTAGCCAACATTGGATTTGATGGATTTGAAGAAACAGTGCAAGGCTTGGACGCATTTATTGTAGATACAGCATTTGATGCTGCGTTATTAAATGATATTTTACAAGGGCTAGCTTTTACAACTACAGTCATCGAAAAACAGAACTGGAACCAATTATGGGAATCTAATTTTGAACCGGTACAAGTGGAAGACTTTGTAGGAATAAGAGCCGGGTTTCATCAGCCTATGACAGGTGTTACACACGAAATTGTGATCACACCCAAAATGAGCTTTGGTACAGGTCACCATGCTACCACTTATTTGGTAATGCAAGCCATGAATGGGTTAAATTTTAAGGACAAAAAAGTACTCGACTTTGGCGCTGGCACTGGAATTCTAGCCATCTTAGCCGAAAAACTTGGTGCCGCATCTGTATTGGCTATTGACAACGACGATTGGTGTATTGAGAATGCTTTAGAAAATGTGGCCATTAATCAATCGGTCGGTATCAGTGTTGAAAAGGCAGATTCAGCACAATTGAATGAACAGTATGAAATGATATTGGCCAATATCAACAAACATATCATTCTTGAAAATCTACCCTATTTACAGGATGCGCTAATAGATGGGGGTACTATTTTATTAAGTGGGTTATTGGTTGAAGATGAGTCGGATATCCTTTTGGCCTGCCATAAACTAGGTTGGAAACACCAATTTACCCACCAAAGAAATGGATGGATCACTTGCTGTTTCATAGGTTAATGTTAATCAAAAAAAACAATGTTATCCTTTGATTAAGTTTTGAGAACCTTATATTTGTTCCTCAAACAACTTTAACCACCCCCCAATGAACGAAGTTCTTCTCATTGTTCTTGCTTACTTAATTGGGTCAATACCTACCGCTATTTGGGTAAGTAAGTCGTTTTTCAATATTGACATACGCGACTACGGAAGTGGTAACGCTGGTGCTACCAACACTTTTAGGGTACTTGGTCCTAAATGGGGCTCCTTTGTAATGTTGGTTGACGTATTAAAAGGGGTGGCTGCAACTTCGTTATACATTGTTTTGCCTTACTATCTTTTTAATGAATGGGACAGAACCAATTTTATGATTGGCCTAGGTCTTGCTTCTGTAATTGGCCACATTTTTCCCATTTGGGCCAATTTTAGAGGGGGCAAGGGGGTTGCTACTTTATTAGGTATGGCAGTAGCTATACAACCGGTTGTGGCACTTTGCTGTATTGGCGTTTTCCTCATTGTTTTATTCCTAACCCGTTTTGTATCACTAAGTTCCATTTTGGCGGGTGTGTCTTTTATGATCTTCATCCTCTTTATTTTCAATGAAAAAGAGACTTTATATAGGGTATTTGCCGTTTTAGTGGCATTAATGGTAGTATTAACCCATCAAAAGAATATTGGTAGAATTTTGAACGGTACAGAAAGCAAAGTGCCTATTTTGAAGCACCGAGATAGAAGAAAGAAAAAAAGTAAGGATTAAACTGTTGGTCGACTAAAAATCAATCCCAATAGGAAATTTTTGTGATTTTTCTATGCGTTTTCGGCTACATTTTCAGTACCTTTGCTGACTATTTTTCACCTAAATCTCCTTTTAGGCATGTCCAATCAAAGTGTGTTTGAGAAATTACAGTTAAAAGACGAGAAGAACCTGTTAATTCAAGGTATTCCTTCTTCCATTGAAAAGCAGTTTGCGAAAATGACCTATGCTAAAAATGTGACTCCCTTGCTGAAAAGTAAGAAAGTTGATTTTGCCTTGGTTTTTGCGTTAAGCCAGCACCAATTGAACAATGTATTGAAAGAAGTATTTCCGGCATTAAGTGCGGAAACCAAGTTGTGGATTGCATATCCTAAAACGGCTAGTAAAATTGTAAGTGATTTGAACCGCGATTGCAGTTGGGATGTGCTTACCAAAAACGGCTATGAATCAGTAAGGCAGGTGGCTATTGATAACGTATGGACAGCCATTAGATTTAAAACCCTAGACACTATACCCAATAGAAGCAGAAGCTTTTCTGAAATCAAACACCCCGATTTAATGGGCATTGATTTTGAAAAAAGATTGGTAGTGCCTCCTGCAGAATTGGGTAGTATGTTCTTGAAGCACAAAGAAGCACAAGTATTTTTTACCTCTTTATCTTTCACCAATCAAAAAGAATATGTGAGTTGGATTGAAGGTGCTAAGAAAGAAGAAACGCGCAAACGTAGGGTAGAAACTGCATTGGAAAAATTGTTAGCGGGTAAGAGGAATCCTTCAGAAAAATAAAGGCAAAAAAATAGGTCATTTAGAATGTCGCTTCTTGTAGCGACATTTTTTTTGCTACTTTACAGGTGAAACGATTCCATATGAAAAAGAGCCTGTCCTTTGTTTTAGTTGTATTAATCATACAAGCCAATGCTCAAATATCCAATCGAAATTTTTTAGGATCAAAATATACCCTTGAAGCAGTTCAAAAAGTATTGGTAGCAAAAGAAGCTTATAAACCCTATCCACAAACAGTTGCTCAGTGGACAAGTGCTTTGCCTGACACATTGATTGCAAATACTATCAAGGCTGGAGAAATGGCTTTAAACTTCTCTTTCGAACCCATTCCTGCTTCTGTTGCAATGGACTTTGTTCGCTCGGGCGATAGAGAAAGGCATGCCAATATTTCCTATCCCAAACGCAATAAATTAATCGACCTCTTACTTGCAGAAAGTATGGAAGACAAAGGCCGGTTTACCGAAGCCATCATGAATGCAGTCTGGTCAATTTGTGAGGAAAGTTATTGGGGTGTACCTGCACATATCTCTCAAACGGGATTGCCCAATATTGAAAATCCCATTGTAGACTTATTCACCGCAGAAACCGCCTCAGTATTGGCTTTGGCTGATTATTTTGTGGGGGATAAATTGGACAAAATCAATCCTTTAATCAGGAAAAGAATTTATCACGAAACCAATGTGCGATTATTTTTTCCTATGATGGATCACGGAGATACCTACGGATGGATGAGTAAAACGAAATCAGTGAATAATTGGAATCCATGGATCATGAGCAATTGGATGATGAGTAATTTGCTCTTGGAAAAAGACGCAAAAAGAAGGGCTGAAATGCTCTACGCGTCTATGAAAGGATTGGATTTATATATCAATGGATTGGGAGAAGATGGTGGTTGTGATGAAGGGCCTAGTTATTGGTTCGCAGCAGGTGGTTCTGTTTATGATTGCTTGGAATTATTGCAACATGCATCTAGTGGTCAATTGAATATTTTTGACAAACCCTTGATTCAAAAAATGGCTTCCTATGTTTACAAAGCACATATTGATGGGTACTATTTTACCAATTTTGCCGATGCGGATCCCGTGCTTCGACCGGATGGTTTAATGCTGTTTCGTTTTGGTAATGCCATTAAAGATCCGCAATTGCAACAACTGGGACAATGGGCCTTCCAAAATTTTCCAAATACGGCAACGCCAGGATACCAGCGCATGCGGAAATTGGAAAACCTGCTAACGGTTAAATCAATGGGTAATACAAATACGTATCAACCCGTAAAAGATGCTTGGGTCAGTGATATTCAAGTGATGACTGCTCGAACTTCAAAAGGACTTTATTTGGCTAGTCATGGTGGTCATAATGCGGAAAGTCATAACCACAATGACGTGGGCGATTTCATCGTGTACGCAAACGGACAACCGATGATTGTAGATGCAGGAAGGGGCAATTATACAGCACGTACTTTTTCTAGCAAACGTTATGAATTATGGTTCACTCAATCTGAGTACCATAACTTGCCCATTGTAAATGGAATAGGACAGAAAGCAGGTCGAGAATTTGAAGCAAAAAGTGTAACGACTGTTATCAATGATAAAGAAGCTACACTCAAAATGGACATTGCGGCAGCCTACCCAAAAGAAGCAGGCATGTTACAATGGAATAGAACAGTTTCTTTGAATAGGGCTAAAAATTTTATTGAAATAAAAGAAGATTATGCACTTGAAAATAAGCCCAATTCGTTGCAACAAATCTTTATGACCATCTGTGAAGTGGACATCAGTACAGCCGGAAAAATTATGTTAAAAGGAGACCAGAATGTTTCTTTACAAATAACCTACGATGCAGCAAAATGGGCTGTTGCATCAGAGTTGCCTTCTTCAGAAGGGATGGAGTATAAAAGTTTTAAAACAAAATGGGGAGGTAAGAAAGTAGTAAGAATTGTTTTAACAAATAAAGCCCCAACTAAAAAAGGAGAGTATAGTTTTAGAGTCGAATAATTTTGCTCATTTATTCTTTATACAACTATTGACTTATTTAATAATCACCGTACCCAACTGTTTGGTGATTTCTCTTTCAATTCCTTTCAAGTGTTGGTGTAATTCAATCAAACGCATTTGTTCTTCCATGGGTGCATTTTCCATATCGCGCTGATTCTCTTCAAACATTTTTTTAATCTTGCGCAGTTTGTAATAGTTCACGCTCATGAGCACGTCTTGGTGACTCACATCTCTATTTAGAATATGCATTCCTTCCATCACATTATCCCAATTAACACTGAGCTCCTGATTCATCATAGTGATATGAATCAATAGATTTCTGGTTGTTTCATCTGCGCTATAGAGCAAGCTTTTTGCGGTAGGTTCAAGTCCTTGTAAATAGAGTTGTTTATAGGTATCAAATAAAGATTCTAGTGTAGGATTATCGAAATGAAATTGTTCCAACTCTTCAAAAATATAAGAGGCCATAGATTTGTTTTCATCCCATGGTTTTAGGCCATAGTCCAACAGCACCCGCAACACATTTCTTTCGTGTGCTTCGTCTTTGTTAAAGAGCAACTGCACATTGTCAAGTACGTCTTCTGGTTGTTGCGCATTGATTTGTTCTTGATAAGCATCATCGGCCGACTGTTGCCTTTTTTCGTCTTTGGCAACTTTGTCGCGCTTCAATTTATTCACCAAATTGGTCAATCCAGATTCGTCAATTTTTAACAGGTTGGCGCACTGCCTGATATAGTCTTGTTGCTTTGTGAAGTCTTCTGCCTTGTTGAGTTTGCTGATTGTTTCAGCAACCTGATTTGCCACAGCACTCTTTCTAGCAACGTCATTTCCGGCTTCTTTTAAGAGCACTTCTAATTGAAAAAGAATAAAGTCCTTTTTATTAGCAGCAATAAATTCATTGAAGGCAGTAACCCCCACTTTATTTACATAACTATCTGGATCTTCTTTGTCGGGGATCAAGACCAGCTTCACATTCAACCCTTCTTCCAATGCCATATCCAATCCGCGTAATGCCGCTTTAATACCGGCACTATCACCATCATAAATAATGGTCAGGTTGGAAGTATATTTTTTTATGAGCCGGATTTGTTCCGTAGTCAATGAAGTACCCCCACTGGCAACAACATTTTCTATACCTGCTTGGTGCAGACTCACTACATCTGTATATCCTTCCACCAAT
>JANOYH010000196.1:0-3064 GCA_031428775.1 Bacteroidota bacterium | reverse complement strand
TTAATTCTTGGTCGCTTTTTTGTAAGTAATCAAAATCCTGAATATGTAGGTGCTATACAAAAGAAATTTGCTTGGTATATTGGGTTGATATTATCAGCTACCATGTTTGTTTTGATGGTACTGATGAATACCTACAGTATTATTACTGGTATTGTTTGTTTGATCTGTTTACTATTAATGTTTTTTGAAACTGCTTTTGGTATTTGTTTGGGATGCAAATTGTATAAAATCTTTAAAAAAGAAGAAGCACAATATTGTCCCGGGGAAATTTGTGATCTCAAAGCAAAGCAGAAAATTCAGAAGATCTCACAAATGCAGTATTTGGTGGTAATGGTATTTACCGCGTTAATACTGTTAACTTCTTCTGTGTTTACCGAAAAGCTAAAAGTAAAGCCTGTTGATCTTTTTAAATTGGGAACTGTTGAGAAGAGCAAGTAGGGTAATATAGTTTGAGGTAGATGTTTGTCTTTAGCAACTGCAGTGGCAATACTTTACTTGCGCTAATTTATTACCATCAATTGAAAATATTTTGTTGAAGTTACCATTCAAAGTGAAAAATTCAAACACAATAAAAGGTAAAAGAAAAGGGATCTATAAATATGGATAAATGACTCTTATACCAAATATTGGTATATTTAAATAGTAAATAAACTGTATGGCTAAAAATACTTCCATTCTCCTTGGAGAGCATTTTGAAAAATTTATTACACATGAAGTGTCTACAGGAAAGTATGGCTCGGCAAGTGAAGTTGTACGAACCGCATTGCGATTGCTTCAATCAGAAGAAGAAAAGAAAACTGCGCTTTTGAAAGCTTTGACTCATGGTGAAAAATCTAAAAGATTTGAAATTTTTGACCCTAAAGTACATTTGGAAAAACTTCATAAGAAGCATTTATGAAAAGACTAACAAATGCAATCATCTAAAAATATACGGCTGCTATTTACTTTTTATAAGAGCTTTCTTTTGTTTTCAATAGTAATTACGGCTTGTTGTTTATGTATTGTTTGGAAATATGGTATTATCAGTTTTACGGGAATATTCTGGTTTAAAATAGTTAGCCTTGGACTGACTTATTATTTTATTAATAGCTATAAAAGTAAAGAGTATTATTACTATTTTAATTTAGGAATTTCTAAGGCGCTACTTTGGACAGCAACACTACTATTTGACTTTGCCCTTTTCTTATTGCTCATCATACTTACTTATCAATTCAAATGAATCATAAACTGGAAGCTGATAGTATTCAATTAGAATTTAATGGGAGAAAGATTTTATCCGATATTTATTTGAAATCTGAGACCGGAAATATCACTGGCCTTTTGGGTAGAAACGGTGAAGGAAAGACATGTCTTTTGAAAATAATTTATGGCAGTTTAACGTGTGATAAGTCGGTCCGTTTTGATAATGTGCCTCAAATTGTTCCCTACAAACGGCCCGACTTATTACTCTATCTCCCTCAATTCAATTTTATTCCAAAACAACTTTCCTTAAAAAGCGTATTCAAAGATTTTGAGTTAGATTATTCGGTATTCGAGAATAGGTTTCCAGAGTTTGTATCAAAATATACAACAGCTATTGGAACGCTTTCAGGAGGAGAGCATCGGTTAGTAGAACTTTATGTGGTTCTAAAAACCAAATCTCAATTTGCCCTAATAGATGAGCCTTTTACGCATTTAAATCCAATACAAATAGAAAAGGTAAAAATGCTGATTCTTGAAGAAAAAGAAAAGAAGGGTTTGATTATAACAGACCATCTGTATCAACATATAGTAGACATTTCTGAAAACCTATACGTATTAGCAAATGGAAAAACTCATTTAACAAGAAGTATGGAAAACATTGAAACGCTTGGCTATGCAAGGATATAACAATTGACTAATGCTCAACTTGGTACTTAAATTTTGTAAGTACTTAATAGCTGTTTTTAATCCCAAAGAACACCACTAAAATTTGCAAGCTTGATAATTCTTACTAAATTTAACTAATGAAGACTTTAACGTTACAAATTCCTGATAGCTTAGATGAAAAAGAGGCTAAACCCTTTTTGGCTGCTAAACTGTATGAAAAAGGATCATTGTCTTTAGTTCAAGCTGCAGAACTTGCAGGATATACCAAGCGCACATTTATGGAACTTTTAGCTAACTATGAGGTTTCTATATTTAATTATACAGAAGCTGATTTACATCAAGAGATTCTAGATGCAAAAAGCTATCATCTCTGATACAAGTTGTCTAATCTTGTTAGACAAAATTGGTGAGCTTGAAATTCTGAACAAATTATTTGGTATAATATTTACTACACCAGAGGTTGCAAATGAATTTGGATTACCTCTTCCTTCTTGGATAGAATTAAAACAACCCTTAGAAAATACTTATCAATCAATTATTGAAGCTTCGATTGACAAAGGAGAAGCTAGTGCCATTGCTTTAGCTTTGGAATTAGATGATTGTTTGTTGATTATTGATGATCTCAAGGGCAGAAAATATGCAAGTCAAATTGGTATACCTATCATCGGTACTATTGGTATAATTGTAGATGCAAAGTTGGCGGGTTCATATCCTTGTTAAACCTATATTAGCTAAAATAAAAAATACCAATTTTAGAATAACACAACAATTAGAAGCAATAATTTTAAAAAATGCTGGTGAATAAATACAAGTCAAAAGTAATAGAATAATATTTTAAAAGAAATATTTATTTATACCAAATTGATGGCACCATAACAATTGACTAATGCTCAATTGTTTCAAAACCTTTACATTTATATCACAATAAAATAAGTTTATGTTTCGATCAATTATTTTTTTATCTGCAGTTTTTGCACTAACATCTTGTGCACAAAAAAAACAGGACGAACAAAATACAGATAATTCAATTGTGGATTCGGTAGCTGTAATCAACGATCCAAAACCTAATTTAGATATTCAGACAAATAGTTTTTTTGAAATTGATAGTTCAGGAATATTATTATTTCCTCTTACAATAGGAAAATCAGAAAGTGTAAGTGGTAGTTTGTCATATAAAGAAATGCCCAGCAATAGTTATTGGAATATCATTTTCTTG
>JANOYH010000195.1:0-11696 GCA_031428775.1 Bacteroidota bacterium | reverse complement strand
AAGTGATGTCTAGCTTTTTGACGGGTAAGGCCAAAGAAACTCTGCCAGAATTTTTACAAACTACAGCCCAAAGGCAAAAAGTACTTAATTTACTCCACAAGTTAGTCTCCCAACCAAACAAAACCCTAGCCAATAATTTAAAATCAATCCATTTTTATTTTATCTAGTTGATATGGGAGTATATCAGCTAGGTGATTGCCGGCATAAATGTAATTGGAGAATAAATAAAAAGTAGCGGGAAAAACACCGTATTTAGTGGGTTAAAACACGGTATTTTGTAAAGCAAGGCTGATGGGTTTGTGAACGGTATTTTAATCTAATACCAAACCCTCTAATGAGAAATTTTTCGGATATTTTCCTTTGATGCCGCGGTAAAAATCTTTGATGGCAGTAGCGTCTACCTTTGGATCACCTGTCATGGTTAAGAGCGGACCAAAGCCCGCAATCTTGTTCTCATAGTCTAAATACCCCAATAGAACCGGTACATTGGCGCCCAACGCCACATGATAAAATCCAGTCTTCCATTTTTTTACCAGACCCCTAGTGCCCTCTGCAGGTATGATTAACATGAGTTGTTCATTTTCTTGAAACATTTGAATCATATCTTCCACTAAATTGTTGTTTTTGTGTCTATAAACGGGCATTCCTCCAATATTTTCTAAGACAGATTTTAATGGCCATCGAAACAAATCTTTTTTGGCTAAAAAGCGAATGGGTAGATTTAGTTTGAAGAATACAGACATGCTGTAAAGGAAGTCCCAGTTACTCGTATGTGGCGCAGCAATGACCACACATCTTTCATAGCCATTAGGAAGTGGCGCATTCATTTTCCAACCTTTTAATTTGAATAGCGTGATGAAAAGTATGCGCATTTAAGGAATTAATCTTAATCGTTTGGATTGGATATAAAACATTAGAACAGGCCAAATAAAGTTCCGTCTACTTTAGTGATGATTTCTCCGAAGTGTTCTTCATTTTCGGCAAACTTATTTTTATCGCAGTCGATGATTAACAAAGGACCTTCTTTGTATCCATCAATCCATCTATTGTAGTGTTCATTCAATCGCTTTAAATAATCTAGTCTAATATTTTCTTCGTACTCTCTTCCTCTTTTCTGTATCTGCGATACCAGTGTGGGAACAGAACATTTTAAATAGATCAACAAATCTGGTGGCTGCACCATGGTTTTGAGGGTCTGGAAAAATTGGTAGTAGTTGTCGAAGTCGCGCTTGCTCATCAACCCCATTTCGTGCAAATTCGGCGCAAAAATATTGGCATCTTCATGGATAGTTCTGTCTTGAATGACAGTTTCTGTACCGTGTTGTATTTCTAATAACTGTGCTAATCGGCTATTTAAAAAATACACTTGCAGGTTAAAACTCCAGCGGGGCATATCCTCATAAAAATCCATCAGGTATGGATTGTGGTCTACGTCTTCAAACTGAGGTATCCAACGGTAGTGTTTGCTCAGCATTTCAGTGAGGGTAGTTTTACCAGCACCGATATTACCTGCTACTGCAACGTGTTTTGGTTTCTTAGCTTTTGCCATGGTCTTATAAATACAAAATAGGAATAAGTGAACGAACTTAATGAAAGATTTTGAATGATTCTCTTTTAAATAAACAAGACTAGTTCATCCCAATAGCTTCCCTAACCAATCTTAGGGTTTCACTGCCACTGGCATGGGCTTTTTCTGCCCCCTGACGGGTGATTTTTTTCAACAATTCCTTGTTTTCTTGCAGGTCGGCCGCTTTTGCCCTAATTGGTGCAATGAACGCCGCCATATCCGCCGCCAACTGCTTTTTTAAATCGCCATACCTGATAATGCAATTCCCCGCTGAACTGGCATTGAAATCGGCTTCGAATTTTTCTACCGTATCAGCACTAGATACCTGGCTGAGAAGGGTAAATAGGTTTTGTATATAGTCGGGCTTCACAGAATGCGAAGTCAGAGGTCCCTGATCCGTCATTGCCTTCATGATTTTCTTACGGATCTGTTCATCGTCATCTGCTAGAAAAATGGTGTTCAGTTGGTTCTCGCTCTTGCTCATCTTACCATTTCCATCAAGACTCAATATTTTAACTAGTTCGCCACCAAAATTAAATGCTTGAGGTGCAGGAAAAATTTCCCCATAACGGTGGTTAAATCGCTCCGCAAAATTGCGCGCCATTTCTAAGTGCTGCTCTTGATCCTTTCCCACAGGCACTTTCACTGCACGATGTATTAAAATGTCAGCTGCCATTAATACCGGATAAGTTAATAATCCAGCATTCACGTTTTCAGGACTCAACCGCACTTTTTCTTTAAAAGTAGTGGTCTTCTCTAATTCGCCTTTATAAGCCATGGTGTTCAAATAAAGATAGAGTTCAGCAATTTCGGGGAGGTCGCTCTGAATATACAACGCTACTTTATCAGGGTCTAGCCCACATGCTATATTCTCCGCAATTACCCGATGCACACTATTGCGCAATTCACTGGTATCGGGGTGGGTTGTTAAACTATGCCAGTTGGCCACAAAAAAATAACAGTTATACTCGTCTTGCATGCGCACATAATTACGCATCGCCCCAAAATAATTTCCTAGGTGCAGAAAGCCCGTAGGTCTGATTCCACTTAATACAACCTCTTTTGCCATGCGGCGAAGATAAGCATTGATGACAAAAGATTCATGGAAGATAAGCGTTAGTAAAAAGATTCATCGCTGTTTGCAAGTAGGCTTTTAGTAACATTGCAGAACTATAAAAACCAGGATCAATCAGAATAATTACATATTGCAGTCGCCCATCGAATACCTAAAAGGGGTGGGGCCACTTCGTGCCGATTTGCTCAAAAAAGAATTGGGCATTTTTAGTTTTGGCGATTTATTGCAACATTTCCCTAATCGGCATATCGACAAAACCCAGATCAATAAAATCAGTGATATCCATCCAGATACTGACTATATTCAAATTGTAGGTACTTTGGTTCAGTTAGATACCATCGGCGAGAAAAGGGGTAAAAGGTTAATGGGACTTTTAAAAGACAATACTGGAACCATCGAACTCACTTGGTTTCAAGGAATCCACTGGGTACAGAAAAATCTGGTAGTGGGCAACAAATATTTGGTATTTGGAAGAACTGGGTTCTTTAATAGCAAGCCACAGATTGTGCATCCTGAAATAGAAGATTTTGTTCCTGCAAAAGCTGATGGGAGTAGTTTTCTTGAACCTGTTTACCCAAGTACGGAAAAATTAAAAGTGCGGGGATTGAATGGCAGACAGATTGGGAAACTGACCTATGCACTGATCTCTCATTTGCATCCAGACGAGTTGTTGGAGAATATTCCTACCGAAATTGTAAGGCAGTACCAGTTGATGGAGCGCTATGAAGCCAATTGTCAAATCCATTTTCCCAAATCGGCCAAAGGCTATGAACAAGCCATCCATCGCCTAAAGTTCGAAGAATTTTTTATTGCACAAGTGCGATTAAACCTCACCAGATTGCAAAGACATAGAGGAAGTAAGGCCGTAGTATTTGAAAAAGTGGGCGAGATTTTTAATACTTTCTATGCTAAATATTTACCCTTCCAATTAACGGGTGCACAGAAAAGGGTACTCAAAGAAATCAGAAATGATACTGCAAGGGGCAGACAAATGAATCGATTGTTACAAGGCGATGTGGGAAGCGGAAAAACTATTGTGGCTTTGTTGAGTATGTTATTAGCGGCAGACAATGGGTATCAGAGTTGTATGATGGCACCAACGGAAATTTTGGCGCAACAACATTATTACGGGTTGACTGAACTTTTAAAAGAGATGCCTGTTGAAATAGCATTGCTAACAGGTAGTACCAAAACAAAAGAACGCAGACGGATCTTAGAGGGGTTATTAAACGATACCATACATTTTGTGGTGGGTACCCATGCAGTGATAGAAGAAATAGTGCAGTTTAAAAATTTGGGACTAGTTATCGTAGACGAGCAGCACCGTTTTGGTGTGGCACAACGCGCAAAACTATGGGCTAAAGCAACGTTGCCGCCGCATGTGTTGGTGATGACTGCTACACCGATTCCCAGAACCTTGGCTATGACTGCGTATGGCGATTTAGACTATAGTGTGATGGATGAATTACCTCCGGGCAGGATTCCTATCACCACCGTTCATCGCTTTGAAACAGCAAGGGCCAGTGTGATGGATTTTGTAAAAACAGAAGTGTTAAAAGGAAGGCAAATTTATTTTATCTATCCTTTGATAGAGGAAAGTGAAAAACTCAGCTTTGAAGATTTGATGCAGGGCTATGAACAAGTAAAAAGTTTTTTTCCTGAACCAAAGTACCGCATTAGCATGGTACACGGAAGACAGCCTTCAGATCAGAAGGAAGAAAATATGAAACGCTTTGTATCTGGCGATACCCAGATTATGGTCAGTACCACGGTAATTGAAGTTGGTGTAAACGTGCCCAATGCCTCGGTGATGGTTATAGAGAGTTCGGAAAAATTTGGTTTATCGCAGTTGCACCAACTTCGTGGAAGGGTAGGAAGGGGCACCGAAAAAAGTTTTTGCATTTTATTAACTAGTGTACGAGCCAGCAAAGAAGCAAGAGAACGTATCAAGATAATGTGTGCCACCAATGATGGATTTAAGATTGCCGAGAAAGACTTAGAAATAAGGGGGCCGGGCGATATTGAAGGGACTCGTCAGAGTGGGGCTTTGAATTTCAAACTGGCCAGCCTTATAAATGATAAAAGTTTGTTAGAAAAAGCAAGAACTGCTGCTGAAAATTTGGTTGAAGAGGATTCGGACTTAAATATGGCAAAGAATTTGCAATTGAAAAACTACCTTCAATCGCAGAAGGGAAAAAATGGTTGGAGCAAGATTTCTTAACATAGTTTAAGCGTTTTCAGAAAGGTTATAATCGTAACTTAAAATAAAAATTGTTGAAAGCAGTTGGCAGGATACTAGCACTTATTTCTTTTTTAGCTTTTTGTTTGCTATCTAGTGCCCAGGGCTATCTGGAATTTGTTGAAAACAAAGGGCAGTGGGATAAACAAATTCGCTACAAAGGTGATTTAACTACTGGTGCATTTGCATTGAAAGCAGATGGTGGTTATAGAATGTTATTGTATCAGGAAGAGGATTTAGCCGCTTTGAGTCAGCATAAAAATCAAGCCACCATCAATGCACAGCCTGGTTCTGGATCGGGGTCTATTAAAAAGGCCGCCTTGTCTGAATCGGAGCTGGGAAGCGGACAAACAGACAATGGTCAATCGAATCAATCATCTAATCAATTAAAAGGGGTTAGAGGCCACGTATACGAATTGAAATTCTTGAATGCCAATCCTTCGCCTTTGGCCGTGCCCGATAAAGCACTCACCTATTTCAATAATTATTTTATTGGGAATGACGCAAGTAAATGGGCCTCAAATTGCAAAGTATTTACTGCCATCACGTATAAAAATTTGTATCCCAATATTGATATCCGGTATTATTCTGACAAGGGAAAAATTAAATATGAATTTATAGTGCATCCCGGAGGCAATGCAAACAGTATTGCCATGTATGTAGATGGCGCCAATGAATTAAAAGTAAAAGAAGGTAACCTCATTATTAAAACTTCGGTACAAGAAGTAAAAGAGTTGCAGCCATATTCTTATCAGCTAACTAAAGTGGGCAAAAAAGAAATTTCATCTAGTTTTCAAGTGAAAGGAAATATCATTCATTTTCAATTAAATGATCCCATCTCAAAAAGTGAAACATTGGTGATTGATCCTTTGATCTTTTCTACTTTTTCAGGAAGTACTGCCAGCAATTGGGGTTTCACCGCCACCTACGATAACAAAGGAAATTTTTATGCAGGTGGTATTGTATTTGGAAATGGGTTTCCTGCAAGCAATGGAGCTTTTCAAACATCCTTTAGTGGTGGTGCCACCAATGGAGGATTAGATGGTTATGATATGGCCATTATTAAATTTAATCCCACTGGCTCTGATCGAATTTATGGCACTTATATTGGAGGTGCTGTTGGCAGTGAACAACCGCATAGTATGATAGTTGATGCTGCGGGTAATTTGGTTATCTCAGGTAGAACCAGCTCAACAGATTATCCTAATACCTTTACAAAACTTGGCGTTGGCGGCGGATGGGATATTGTATTAACTAAGTTGAATGCTACAGGATCTGCACTCATTGGATCTAGAATCATAGGAGGTTCAGGCGATGATGGCGTGAATGTAAAACCCAAACTAATTGGTTCCGGTCATGGTCAATCCATTGACAGAAATTATGGCGATGATGCTAGAAGTGAAGTGATAGTGGACAATGCAGGAAATATTTATTTGTCGTCCTGCACCCAATCTACCAATTTCCCCGTCTTGTTTGCGGCACAACCCAATAATGGCGGATTGAGTGCCAATGGTAGGGCACAAGATGGTGTATTAATGAAATTCAATCCCACCCTTTCTACACCCATGTTCAGTACCTATTTAGGTGGTGGGGAAGACGATGCGGCTTTTGTTTTAGCATTGAAACCTGACAACAATGACATTTATGTAGCTGGTGCAACTGCTAGTAGTAATTTTCCTGGTAATAAAACGGGCAGTTTTATGTCCACATTTCAAGGTGGTGTTGGCGACGGTTTTGTTTCCATTTTTGACAATAATGGGAACCTAAAAAAAACAACCTTTTACGGTACCTCTGATATTGACATCATCTATGGCATTCAGTTCGATAAATTTTCTTTCCCCTATATCATGGGTACCACTACTGGAAATATTCCTGTACAAAATGCCTTGTTTAGTCAGCCCGGGGGCAAACAGTTTGTTGCCAAGATGAGCCAGGATTTAAGTTCAATAGTATTCGCAACAAACTTTGGTACCAATGCTAATGTTCCCAATATTTCTCCTACTGCATTTTTAATTGATAGGTGTGAGAATATTTATGTTTCAGGTTGGGGTGGTCTCGGTAACCTTGACGGGGGCTATCCGGCCAGTGCTGGAACAAAAAATTTGACTGTAACTGCAGACGCAGTATTGAATACAACAGATGGAAGTGATTTCTATTTTATTGTACTAAACAAAGACGCAACCTCTCAAATGTATGGTAGCTTTTTTGGACAGAATGGGGGTGCTTATCCTGACCACGTGGATGGCGGAACGAGTAGGTTTGACAGAAATGGAATTATTTATCAATCAGTCTGTGCCAATTGTGGCGGAGGCACAAGATTTCCTACTTCTGCGGGTGTATGGGGACCAACCAATAATGCACTAAGTGCCACAACTGGTGGCGGCTGTAACCTAGCGGCCATCAAGATTGCGTTTAATTTGGCAGGTGTTGGAACGGACTTGACCGTTTCTATCAAAGGTAGGCCAAGAGATACTTCTGGTTGTGTTCCGTTGACAGTGGATTTTGAAGACTCATTGGCAATGGGTAAATTTTATATTTGGGAATATAATGATGGCACAAAAAATGATACCACTATTCTTCCAAAAATAGCACACGTGTTTAATAATATTGGCGTTTATCGGGTGAAATTAATTTCGGTTGACTCCAGTAGCTGTAATATTGCCGATTCTTCTTTTGTAAATCTGCGGGTTAGAAATGACGAAGCAATTATTGGATTTAAAGCAGACAAGCTACCGCCTTGTGCTGCTTTGGCGTATCAATTTACCAATACTTCCACGCCACCCGTAACGGTGCCTGCGAAGCCATTTAAAGCCAATTCATTTTTTTGGATTTTTGGTGATGGAACAACAATGGTTGCGGGTAGCCAATCCGTTACACACACTTATGCCACTGCAGGAACTTATGAAGTGAAATTGATATTAACAGATACCAATTATTGCAATCATAGAGATACCGTAACCCTGCAAATTAGGATCTCTGCGAATGTAAAAGCACAGTTTGAAACGCCTAGTGTAGGATGCGCTCCTTATTTGGCTAATTTCAATAATACTTCTTTAGGTGGTAGTGATTTTATTTGGAGTTTTGGTGATGGTACAACTTCAACCTTAACCAGCCCATCGCATTTGTATCCTTTAATAGGTTCGTATAATGTGGTGCTCATAGCCAATGATACCAATACTTGTAATAAAACAGATACTACAAGGTTTACCATAACAGTAAGCCCTAAACCAAGTTCTTTATATAGCTATTCTCCACAACCTACTGAGCCCAATACGGCTGTCAGCTTTGTCAACAATACATCTGGAGCAGTCTCCTATAAATGGTTATTTGGTGATGGAGATTCTGTGGTAACAACAAGAAAAGATTCTACAGTTAGGCATATTTATCCAGCTACAGGTGTCTATAATGCGTGCCTTGTTGCATTGAATGCATCTGGTTGTAGTGATACCAGTTGTCAGTCGATTGATATAACCATTAATCCTGCATTGGATGTACCCAATGCGTTTACGCCGAATGGGGACGGTAAAAATGATAAAATATACGTTCGAGGTTTTGGCATTGCACAAATGACTTGGCGTATCTATGATAGATGGGGCAATTTGGTGTATGCGGGAGCAGATATGACAGAAGGATGGGATGGAATGTATAATGGACGACTACTATCGCAAGATGTGTACCACTATACCTTGCAAGTTGTGTTTAGCTCCAAAGAGAAAGTATTGAAGAAAGGCGATATTACCTTATTGAGATAAAGATTTATTTGAAGATTTTACTATGTTAGGATTGAAGAAAATAACTTGTTTGTTATTATTTTTTATGGCGCTGGAAGCTAAAGGGCAGAACCTGCACTATTCGCAATACTATAATGCACCTTTATTAGTAAATCCCGCAAACACAGGCTTCAATCCTGATTACGACTTTCGCATTGGTGGGAACTATCGCAATCAATGGGCAAATGTTGGTTCACCTTATAAGACAATGGGTGTGTGGGCTGATGCAAGAGTCTTACAAAACAGATTTGAAAACGGTTGGATTGGAATTGGTGCGTCCATTATAAAAGACGCAGCAGGTAGTGGAA
The DNA here is from genome assembly GCA_031428775.1 of Bacteroidota bacterium. Taxonomy (GTDB): domain Bacteria; phylum Bacteroidota; class Bacteroidia; order Chitinophagales; family Chitinophagaceae; genus Sediminibacterium. Next base: position 2,737 of record JANOYH010000195.1, on the reverse strand, counting down.
ATTTAGTGTCAACTGGTGCTTATGGTTCTTTGGCTTATCACCAGATGATAGGGTATAATAGTTTGTTGAGCGGAGGATTTTCATTAGGATATGTTTCTAAAAGGATAGACGTTGCTAAACTAACATTCGACAACCAATGGAATGGTCAATTTTTTGATGCAACCATTCCCAATAACGAGCCTTTTGCATTTAGTCAAACAGGATATTTGGATTTGCATATAGGATTAAACTATGCCTATTTTGCTTCTGACAATATGTATTTAAATGCAGGCATTAGTATCATGCACGTGAATAGGCCAAAAGAAAGTTTTTTTGATCCTTCCGTTTCTACAAACGAATTAGATAGAAGATATACGGCTTTTGCAAATGCTAGTATTAAAGTAGACAATTTCTGGATTGTAAATCCCAATATTTATGTGAGTAAATCTAGTGGAAGTTGGGAAACTTTGGTAGGTGTGAATGCCAACAGAAACTTGAGTGGCGATGGGTACCAACAATTAATTGTAGGGCTCTATTATAGAAATATGGATGCCATTATACCCATGTTTGGATATCAGGTAAATGACCTCAAGTTTACCATTAATTATGATGCTACTATTTCCGGTTTGGGAAATCTGAATGGGACTAGAGGCGCGTATGAATTGTCCATTATAAAAAGCGGCGTATTTAGCAATGCGGGCAATGCAGTAAAATGTCCTACTGTTAAGTTTTAAACAAATAAAAGGCTGAATTGCCACTCTTTTCTAAAAGGCGTCTCTTAGTTTGCTGGTTAATTTTTATCTTGCGAGCTATCAAACGCCTATCATGAAATATTTACCGCTCAATCCTCAGATTTTTATTGATAATAGGAAGCGTTTTGCAAAAGCCATTCGCCCCAATAGTATTGCCATTTTTGTGAGCAATGACGAATGGCCGGCAAATGGTGACGCACTACATGCGTTTAAGCAGAATACTGACCTGTATTGGCTTTCAGGGGTAGAACAGGAAGATAGTATGGTTGTTTTATTTCCAGATTGTCCTGATCCCAAATATAGGGAGGTGCTTGTTTTGGTACGGCCAAATGAGTTAAAAGAAAAATGGGATGGTAAACGCTTACGTGCCAATGAAGCAACGGCCATTTCAGGAATTGCCACCATTGTTTGGTTAGACAGCATTGACGCTTTGTTGCAGACTTGGGTTCACTTAGCCAATACTATTTATTTGGATTCAAATGAAAACGATAGAAAAGCTTCCTTGATTCAAACCAGAGAGTACCGATTTATTGCTGAGATGCAAGCAAGGTATCCTTTGCATAATTATGAAAGGGCAGCCAAAATAATCAAAGAACTGCGTAGCATTAAGTCGAAATATGAGGTTGCAGTAATTCAAAAAGCGATTGACATTACAGATATTACTTTTAGAAAATTGTTGCAGTTCATTCAGCCAGGGGTGATGGAATATGAAATTGAAGCTGAGATTTTTCATAGTTTTTTGCGTCAACGTTCAGCTGGTCCTGCTTATGGCAGTATCATTGCAAGTGGCGATAGTGCCAGAACACTACACTATGTATCAAATAATCAAGCGTGTAAATCAGGTGAAATGTTGTTGATGGATTTTGGTGCGGAATATGGCGGATATTGTGCCGACTTAACGCGTACCATTCCAGTAAATGGAAAATTTACCCTCAGACAAAAAGAAGTCTATAATGCATGTTTGAGTTTGCACAACTATGCAAAATCAATATTAAAGCCGGGCATTAGTATTGTAGATTATACGGAGAAAGTGGGTGATCAAGCAACGAAAGAATTTTTGAAAATCGGACTCATCACAAAAGCGGAAGTAAAGAACGACGATAAAGAGAACAAAGCTTATCGAAAGTTTTTATATCATGGCATTTCACACCATCTGGGTATTGACGTACACGATTTGGGTACACGTACAGAAAAGATTGAAGCAGGCATGGTCTTTACTATTGAGCCAGGCATCTATATTGAAGCCGAAAAAATGGGTATTAGAATTGAGAACAATTTTTGGATTACTAAGAATGGAAATATTGATTTGATGAAAAATATTCCTATCACTATTGAAGAGATTGAAACGCTCATGAAACCCGCTAAAAAATAGCATGAAAAAACAAATCCCGAATCTCTTCACCCTAGCCAATCTTTTTCTTGGATGTTTGGCTATTGTAAGTATCATGCAAACAGGTCTTACTATTGGAATTGATGCAAATAATGAAACCAATCTGGTGGAAATACCAGAAAGAATTTATCTGGCTAGCATCTTTATTGCAGCAGCAGCGGTGATTGATTTTTTTGATGGTTTTGTTGCGCGATTACTGAAAGTGCCTTCTGAAATGGGCAAGCAATTAGATTCACTGGCAGATGTGGTGAGTTTTGGTGTGGCACCTGGTTTGATTATTTATCAATTTTTGCGTTTGAGTTTTGCACAGCAAGAAGGTGGACTTGACGTGAATGCTGCATTTTTATTGCCCGCATTTATTGTACCCTGTGCAGGAGCTTTTCGTTTGGCTAGGTTCAATATAGATACGGAACAAAGCCACGGGTTTAAGGGAGTGCCCATTCCAGCTGCAGGTATTTGGATTGCATCCTTCCCCTTGGTTTATTGGTTTACAAAAGACCTTTGGGTGATTGAACTATTGCGTAGCTATTGGTTTTGGTATGCGATTATATTGCTGTCAAGCTATTTAATGGTCTCAACACTGCCCATGATGGCACTTAAATTCAAGGAATATTCG
>JANOYH010000194.1:0-13827 GCA_031428775.1 Bacteroidota bacterium | reverse complement strand
GTAAAAAAAGGGCAGTTCCTCAGTGGGCCATCTATGAAATTTGCAGTGGACAAAATTCGAAAAGCCGGCAACCAACAAGTAATGCTCACAGAGAGAGGCAATAGTTTTGGTTATACTGATTTAGTAGTGGACTACAGGAATATTCCTTGGATGCAAGAACACCAAACACCCGTAATCATGGACTGTACCCATGCTTTACAACAACCCAATCAAACCTCGGGCATAACAGGTGGCAATCCTCAATTAATTGGAACCATTGCAAAAGCGGCAATAGCAACTGGAGCAGACGGCTTATTTATTGAAACACATCCCAAACCTTCAGAAGCAAAAAGCGATGGTGCCAATATGTTGCAGCTAGACTTGCTTGAACCTTTATTGGAACAGTTGGTTAAAATTCGAAAAGCGGTAATTTAAAACCTACCAATTCTTCAAGGGATTCCTTCTTCCCGCTAAAATATAGTTTCTAATATTCATTAGAAAGGCTAATACCATGTAAAGTATTACTGGTGAGCCCATGGTTAAAAAGGATATATAAATAAACCACATCCTGATTTTAGAACTGGCTATTCCGAATTTATCCCCAATGGCAGAACAAACTCCGAAAGCATGCATCTCTATATTTTCTCGGATTTTATACATGTTGTTTGTATTTTTTTAAAGGGAGAATCTTAATCACGCAAAATTAGACAATTGAAATGAATAATTGTTCAAAACAGTTTGTTTCCAGAGCACCTTTTAACGTAAATTCGCGCAAACCCGCCCATTCATCACAAAATATAAATTTTTCAGACTATGGCTTTTGATATCGAAATGATCAAAAAACTGTATGCAGGAATGCCTGCAAAAGTTAACGCAGCTAGAACAGCCTTGGGAAGACCCCTTACACTTTCCGAGAAAATTTTGTTTTCACATTTACACGCCGACCAAGCTCTTACCGGTTTTGAACGCGGAATACACTATGTAGACTTTGCACCAGATCGAGTTGCAATGCAAGACGCAACCGCTCAAATGGCATTGTTGCAATTTATGCAAGCAGGCAGACCAAAAGTAGCCGTACCATCAACCGTACATTGTGATCACCTGATTACCGCAAAAGTTGAAGCCAAACAAGACTTACAAGTAGCCAATACAGAAAGTAAAGAAGTATATGATTTCCTTGCTTCAGTTTCAAACAAATATGGTATCGGGTTCTGGAAACCAGGGGCAGGCATCATCCACCAAGTGGTTTTGGAAAACTATGCTTTCCCAGGCGGAATGATGATTGGAACTGATTCTCATACGGTGAATGCAGGTGGACTAGGTATGATTGCCATTGGTGTTGGTGGTGCAGATGCTTGCGATGTAATGGCAGGTCTTCCATGGGAATTAAAATGGCCCAAACTGATTGGTATCAAACTTACCGGTAAGTTGAGTGGATGGACCGCACCTAAAGACGTCATCTTAAAAGTTGCAGGAATTTTAACTGTAAAAGGGGGAACCGGAGCAATAGTTGAATATTTTGGCGAAGGTGCAACAAGCATGAGCTGTACAGGAAAAGGCACTATTTGTAATATGGGTGCTGAAATTGGTGCTACTACTTCAACTTTTGGATACGATGAAAGTATGAGCAGATATTTGGCTGCAACAGGTAGAGCCGATATAGCCTCAGCGGCAGATGCTGTGAAAGATTGTTTAACCGCCGATCCTGAAGTTTATGCCAACCCTTCTCAATATTTCGACGAAGTCATTGAATTGGATCTAAGCACTTTGGAACCTCATTTAAATGGACCATTCACACCAGACTTAGCTACCCCTATTTCAAAAATGAAGGAAGTTGCAGCTGCAAATGGCTGGCCTACCAAAGTGGAAGTTGGTTTAATTGGTAGCTGTACTAATTCTTCTTATGAAGATATCAGCAGGGCCGTTAGTTTGGCTAAACAAATTGGCGAAAAAGGTTTAAAACTTGCCGCTGAATTTAAAATCACTCCCGGTTCTGAACAAGTACGTTATACCATTGCTAGAGACGGATTCTTAAGCGTGTTTGAATCAGTTGGTGCAGATGTATTTGCTAATGCGTGCGGACCATGTATTGGCATGTGGGAGCGCGTTGGTGCTGAGAAAAAAGAAAAAAATACCATCGTCCATAGCTTTAACCGAAACTTCGCAAAACGTGCTGATGGCAACCCCAACACTTTTGCATTTGTAGCATCCCCAGAATTGGTAACAGCTTTGGCAATTGCAGGTGATCTTACCTTTAATCCTTTAACAGATACCCTTACTAATGATAAAGGTGAACAGGTTAAATTGGATGAACCAACCGGACAGGAATTACCCTTGCGTGGTTTTGCAGTAGAAGATGCAGGCTACCAAGCACCTGCTGCTGATGGCTCTGGCGTTAGTGTAGCTGTTGATCCTGCAAGTAAACGATTGCAATTATTGGATCCTTTTGCAGCATGGGAAGGCACTGATTTGAAAGGACTGAAACTATTGATTAAGGCCAAAGGAAAATGTACCACCGACCATATTTCAATGGCAGGTCCATGGTTGAAATTCCGCGGTCACTTAGACAATATCAGCAATAATATGTTGATTGGTGCTTTGAATTTTTATAATGAAAAGACCGACAATATAAAAAATCAATTGACTGGCGAATATGGACCTGTTCCAACAACCCAACGCGCTTACAAAGCAGTAGGCATTGGATCAATTGTTGTGGGCGATGAAAACTATGGCGAAGGCAGTAGTAGGGAACACGCAGCAATGGAGCCTAGACATTTAGGCGTTCGAGTGGTTTTAACCAAATCATTTGCACGTATCCACGAAACAAACCTGAAAAAACAAGGAATGTTGGCTTTGACTTTTAATGACAAAAGCGACTATGATAAAATTCAAGAAGATGATAGTATTGATGTACTTGGACTAACCAGCTTTGCCCCAGGAACGCCACTAACACTGGTTTTTACACATGCTGATGGTTCTATAGATTCGGTTGTTGCCAACCATACTTATAACCAACAACAGATTGATTGGTTTAAAGCTGGTGCTGCTTTGAATATTATTAGAAAACAAGTGGCTGGGTAAAATAAGTCAAAATTAAAAATTAAAAAAGAGGCTATATCATTTGATTGATATAGCCTCTTTTATTTATGCAATTGAAAATTTAATCCTTCCCAAGTTTACCATTCATGAACCCTACAGTTGCACCTGTAATGGCGCCCAATGCAGTAGACGCAAGAATATCAATGAAAGTGCCATTAAGGGTTAATAAATTCGAATTCCCGTACATCGTAAAATCGAAACCACAAGCAATTAAAAAGCTAATGAATGCACCTGTTGTTAAACCATCCAAAAGCTTATTGATATTGGCCCATTTATTAAAGATATACGACTGAGTGAGTCCCATAAAAAGACTGCCTAGAATTAAGGACCACCAGACCATTTGATCGTCTCCTTTCATCACTCCGGTGGCTGAACCCATATTGGCAGCTAGGGTGCTACCTAAAATAACTACATAAATTAAAAAACCTGCAAAAAATGTGGCTACTCCGCCAACAAGTCCTGAAATGAAAAATTTTCTTCTTCGCATAGCAAATCGTTTTGGGGATTAAATAATATTACAATATAAAAAATAAAAATTAGAAAAGCAAGATTGTATAGCACCTAAATATTCTTTTACATAAGATTACTATTACTTAATTGAGTAAATTGCCTTCATGAAAATATTAACGGTTCTTGCCATTCAATTGATTATGCTGGCTCCTTCAATGGCACAACAAAAACCTGCCTATATTTTATATAACGCCAAAGGCAAAAAAGTCTCCTACGATAAAATGATTCGTCAAATTGTAGAAAATGATGTCTTGCTTTTTGGCGAATTCCATAACAATGCTATTGCACACTGGATGCAACTGTCGGTTACCAAAGACTGCAAAACAAAAAAGGATTTGGTGCTGGGTGCTGAAATGTTTGAACAAGACAATCAAGAAGCATTAAACTTATACCTTAATGGAAAAATATCCCCAAAAGGATTGGATTCGGCTGCTAGGCTTTGGAAAAATTATCCAACCGACTATGCCCCACTCGTAAATTTTGCCAAAGAAAATAAAATTGCGTTTGCCGCAACCAATGTACCTAGAAAATATGCTTCCATGGTTGCTAAAGGCGGATTTCCTGTTTTAGATACAATCAGCAGCAAAGAAAAAACATGGATAGCTCCTTTACCCATTGCATATGATCCCGAATTACCTGGCTATAAAAACATGATTGCTATGATGGGTGGACATGGTGGTGATAATATTCCTAAAGCACAAGCCGTAAAAGATGCAACAATGGCCCATTTTATTCTTAAAAATGCAAAAGCTGGAAGCTTGTTCATTCATTACAATGGGTCATACCACTCAGAAAATTATGAAGGCATTAATTGGTATTTGAAAAAGCAACAACCCAATATTAAAATCGCAACCATCACTACCGTTTCACAAAAAGACATTAGCCAATTACTTGACGAGAATAAAGGCAAAGCCGACTATATCATTTGTGTTGATGCAGACATGACTAATACTTACTAAACAATTACCTATGTACCAGCTAATCGTTAGCGCAATTTCTATTGTTTTTCTGGCAATGAATCCAGCCATTTCAACAAATTCAGCAATTAAAGTTTCCTCAAATCCTACTCCTAAAAAAGTACCACAGATCACTGTTTACACAACTGCCGAAGGAAGCAATTTAAGGATCACCAAAACGGCTACACTAGAATTTAGCCCCTACGGACAACCGCTAGAAACCCAGCCCGCCATTTTTGTTGACCCCACTAAAACATTTCAAACTTTTGTAGGTATTGGAGGCGCACTAACAGACGCATCCGCTGAAACATTTGCAAAATTGCCTAAGCAAAAACAAGCGGAATTTTTAGAAAAATTATACAATAAAGAAAATGGCATAGGCTATAGTTTGGCAAGAACTAATATTCATAGCTGCGACTTTTCTAGCGGCAGCTATACCTATGTTAATGAAAACGATAAAGAATTGAAGTCTTTCAACATTGCGCACGACCTGCAATATCGTATTCCTTTTATCAAACAAGCCATTGCCGCAGCAGGTGGCAAACTAACGCTTTATGTTAGCCCTTGGAGTCCGCCTTCTTGGATGAAAGACAATAAAAGCATGTTACAAGGCGGCAAACTACTTCCTGAATACTATCAAAGCTGGTCGAACTATTATGTGAAATACATTCAAAATTTAGAAAGGCTTCAAATTCCAGTATGGGGATTAACGGTACAAAATGAACCTATGGCAAAACAGCGTTGGGAGTCTTGTATTTATACCGCAGAAGAAGAAAGGGATTTTATTAAAAAAGCACTTGGACCAACCCTTCACAAAGCAGGCATGGGCGATAAAAAATTAATAGCCTGGGATCATAACCGCGACTTAATGTACCAGCGTACCAATACCATTTTAAGTGACCCGGCAGCGGCCAAATATGTGTGGGGTATAGGTTATCATTGGTACGAAAGCTGGACTGGTGGTGGGAAAATATTCGACAATGTTCGTCGGGTTCATGAAGCCTTTCCAAATACCCATTTAATGTTTACTGAAGGCTGTGCGGAAAGTTTTAATACAGAGAAAATGAAGGATTGGAACCTCGGTGAAACCTATGGTAGATCACTCATCAATGATTTTAACAATGGCACTGTAGGCTGGACTGACTGGAATGTGTTACTTGATGAAAAAGGCGGCCCCAATCATGTAGGTAATTTTTGTTTTGCACCTATTCATGCAGATACTAAAACAGGTGAACTAACCTACATGAATTCCTATTATTATATCGGACATTTTTCTAAGTTTATTCGACCTGGAGCAAAACGCATTATTAGTTCCACAAGTAGAGGACAATTCATAACAACCGCTTTCAAAAATACGGACGGAAAAATAGTGGTAGTAGTAATGAATCAAAGTGCAGAGACCATCCCCTATCATATGAGTATTGGGAACAAAGCAGTTGCTGTAACAAGTTTGCCACATTCTATACAAACATTGGTGGTGGAATAATTTTAAAAAGAAGCATTTTTAATATGACCCCTATACGCACTGCAATATTATCTTTTGGAATGTCGGGCCGAGTTTTTCATGCCCCATTTATTCATTTAAATCCAGCTTTTGAATTGGTGGGTGTTTGGGAAAGAACACAATCGGCTTCTTTAGAATTCTATCCCCACATCAAAATATATCGTTCGCTGGAAGAAATTCTAGAAGACCCTATTATTGATTTAGTCATTGTCAATACTCCTACCTATACTCATTTCGAGTACACAAAAAAAGTTTTGCTTGCAGGTAAACATGCGGTTGTTGAAAAAGCATTTACCACAACTGTTGCAGAGGCAAAAGAATTGGATAAGATTGCCACTGAAAAAAACCTGAAACTTTCTGTATTCCAAAATAGGCGTTGGGATAGCGACTTCAAAACAGTTAAACAAGTAATTGATCAAGGCTTGCTTGGAAAAATCGTAGAAGCAGAAATACATTTTGATCGATTTAAGGACGAGTTGAGTCCGAAGTTACACAAAGAAATTCCCGGTCCTGGCGCGGGTGTGTTATATGATTTGGGGCCACATTTAATTGACCAAACTGTTTTTTTATTCGGCATGCCTGAAGCAGTATTTTCAGACATCCGTATCACCAGAACAGCATCTCAGGTAGATGATTATTTTGAAGTGCTACTTTATTATCCAAAATTAAGGGTGCGATTAAAAGCAGGATATCAAGTGCGTGAAGCAGTTGCTGCTTATATCATTCATGGCAATCTGGGTTCTTTTCTAAAATCAAGAGGAGATATTCAAGAAGTTGATTTAGTGGCCAATAAAAAACCGATAGGTAATGAGTGGGGCACAGAGCCTATTGAAGAGCAAGGTTTGTTGCATACTGAAATAAATGGGAAAGTTATTCGAGAAAAAATCCCCACACTACAAGGAGATTATCGTGGCTACTATGCTGCTGTAGCAGATGCCATCATGAATAATACTGAAATGCCTGTGACTGCTAAGGATGGTATCCATGTGTTGCAAATAATTGATGCTGCATTCAAAAGTAATCAAGAGAAAAAGTTAATCTCCATTCATTACTAACAAAAAAGGTTGAAATCTATGAAGATTTCAACCTTTTACTATGTGTAAATCCCCCACTTACATTTTCTTAGCGTCTTCTAAAAATTTAGCTAATCCAATATCCGTTAATGGATGTTTCAATAATCCTAATATAGAATCCAAAGGACAGGTACAAACATCGGCACCTGCTTCAGCACATTTGATGATGTGCAAAGGGTTGCGGATAGATGCAGCAAGAATTTCTGTTTTATATCCTTGAATATCATAGATATGGCGCATCTGAACAATCAGCTCCATACCATCCCAACCGCTATCATCAATACGGCCCAAAAATGGAGAAACATAAGTAGCACCAGCTTTTGCAGCAAGGATAGCTTGTCCGGCTGAAAACACCAAAGTACAGTTAGTACGTATGCCATTATCAGTAAACCATTTGATAGCTTTAATTCCGTCTTTTATCATGGGAACTTTTACCACAATATTTGGGTGTATAGCAGCTAGTTTCTTTCCTTCTTCTACCATTGTAGCGAAATCAGTAGAAAGCACTTCTGCACTAATATCTCCATCAACGATGTCGCAGATAGCTTTATAATGCGCAGCAATGGCTTCTTCGCCTTTGATACCTTCTTTTGCCATAAGAGACGGATTGGTAGTTACACCATCCAAAATTCCTAATTCATTTGCTTCTTTAATTTGGGCTAGATTGCCTGTGTCAATAAAAAATTTCATCTGTTTATTTTGTGTAATCGCGAACAGATCAAAAGCCATTCGCGAGAAAAAAGAAAAAATGGCAGGCTACTCACATCGCACCGCTCAACCGCCTGTCCTTGCTGTATTCCTACCCTGGGGAGTTTCAGCAGGAGCTGGTCGTATGAGACCTGCCGCCGCAAAAGTAAGGTTTGGGAATTAATTTTCGACGCTTTTTTTAAATTAATACAGAGAAATACTTGATTTTTATTTTTTAGCTACCTATTTACAAACTTCGAATTCAGGCGCGATATCCCCACCAATTCATCATATCGGCCACTCAATGGTCGATAATAAAAAAAGATGGTATACTCATTTTCCGTTTCCCAATAATTGCCATCAGTCAGGTAAACATCTGCAGATTCATTGGGTCTTTTCAGGTCTTTCACTGCATAAGTATAACTATAATATCCTTGTTTTAGTAACATCCTTTTGGTATAAATGCCCAATGCCGGCAAGTATTGCATCAATGAACTATCACTAATTTGGTTTCCTGTGATTTCACCTACTAAGTGTAATTGCTTTCCCATAAGCGCCTGTTGATCAACTGGCTTATAACTGAAATCCACCCATGCATAATCGCTTTGCCACCAAGGATTCACAGATTCTGTTGTATTGATTTCTGTATACCCATCTCTGTCGATATAATACAAATAGGGAAACCGATTTCTTGATTGGTCTTGCTTGATGGTTACGATATATCGGTCTTCCGATCTATCCACTTTTTCAATTCTATCACTTTCAAAACGAAAACTCTGTAAGTCGGCCCACCGATATTCCTTCCCACCCGGAAATACAAAATCTTGCTCTCCATTGTATTCTAACATAAACCCACGCACAAAAACAGGCTGTTTATCTATTACGGCATCTGTATATCGATTGTTTTGAACCACTACTACTTTCACTTGTTGCGGACTCATCAAATTCAATTCTTTTGTGTCTACCGTAAACTGTAACTTTTGGTGTGTTCTAAACAACTGTGGATCATAGGGAGCTTGTATTTGGGCGCCAATATTGACCATTCTATTCACTACAAAGATGCGCCTTGTGAATGCCAATTTAGACGTATCACTATCCATATATACTTTCAATAAATAATTCCCACTCACGGCAGGCATTGCATTTCGTTCGGGCAATTGGGCTTGATAATGCACATACTTTGTAGTTGCAATAGAGGATACCCGATACTGATTAATGCGCATCTGATTAAAGCCCTTGATATAATCAAAGACGTTTACATTGGATGCCGGCATCCAATCAGCATTGCACAACTGGTAAGTATAAAAAAAATTTCTAGGGTACGCGTTGAAGTCGTCAAAATGCAACTCCAATTGATCGCCTGAATTCAAATCTATCACGGGCTGACTGTTTTGATTGTTTTGCTGAAACAACTTTACACCATGAATACTGGATAGGAATATTCTGTCGGGCGCTCGTTGTGCAGACACTCCAAGACTGAAGAAACAAAGAAAAAAAAGTAGCCGTAATTGCATAATTAGGATGGTTTATTAAACATACTAGCTTCAAATATACACAAAAGCTTTTGCTGCATTCAGTAGGGCAATGTAGATTTGAGGATACTAAAGCAATCCTTTGAGTCTAGCATTTCATATCGCAAAACGTATCGCATTCACCAAGCAAAGGTCATTTGCGAGATTTATTATTCGATTGTCTGTTGCAGCAACCGCTGTTAGTGTGATGTCTATGATTTGTACACTAGCATTTGTAAATGGATTTCAACAAACTGTTTCAAACAAAGTATTTAGTTTCTGGGGGCATATCCGCGTACAAAAATTTGAACCCAATAAATCATTGGTGGCAGAAGAAACACCCATTAAAAAAAACAATAAAGTAGTTCAAACCATCAAGGAAGCAGAAGGCTATGCTCAAGTGCAAACATTCGCCACTAAATCGGCTATTATTGAAAAAAACAAAGAAATCGAAGGTGTATTATTAAAAGGGATTGAAAAAGATTATGACAGTGTTCAATTAAAGCCCTTTATGGTTACTGGGCGTTGGCCTAAATTCAATGATAGTACTTATAGTAAAGACTTATTAATCTCTGCACAAATTGCAAAGGAGTTAAAAATAGCACTGAACGATACTATTAGAATCTATTTTATTTCATCCATCAATGGCAGTAGAAATTATAGAAAATTAGTAGTCTGTGGTATCTTTAAAACGGGTATTGAAGACTACGATAAGTTGTTTGTGTTAGGCGACCAAAAATTGATCAGACTCATGAGCAATTGGGCAGATGATGAAACGGGTGGATATGAAGTTTTTGTGAGAGATTACCACCAAATGGATTTTATTTCAAGCCAATTAAAAGACAACCTTCCTCCAGAATGGATGAGTAAAACGATACAGGAAATCTATCCGAATATATTCGACTGGCTAAACATTCAAGACGTAAATCGAAACGTTATATTTATTGTGATGGCAATTGTAGCAATCATTAATTTAATTACCTGTTTATTGATCTTAATTCTGGAAAGAACCAGGATGGTGGGCATTTTTAAAGCAATAGGAGCCAATGATTGGTTTATTCAAAAATTGTTTCTATACCATGCAACTGTAATAACATTCGCTGGTATTGGCATTGGTTTTATTGGGGGTGTTGGGCTTTGTTTACTTCAAAAATATACAGGCTTTATCAAATTAGACGAGAGCGCTTATTTTGTATCCGAAGCTCCTATCTATATTATATGGTGGCAGGTATTTGCCATTTGCGTAGGTACTGCTTTGGTTTGTTACCTTTCCTTAATCATCCCAACTTGGATTATCAAAAGAATCCAGCCTACAAAAGCCATTCAATTTAGATAATTACTGCGCTGGCAGATTCGTACATAAATGAGATAGGATTATGCCTGTTGCAACAGCAGCGTTCAGCGATTCTGCTCCCCCTATTCTTGGAATAGTAATGGCATATTGAATAAAAGGAAGAATGGAAGCGCGAATTCCTTTTGACTCATTCCCAATTACCAACAAAGCTTCTGCCGGTTTTTTTATGGTTAAAATAGATGTTCCATTTAATAAAGCACCATAGACTGGAACCACTGTTGTTGAAAGTAGCTCTTCAAGATTAGTATAATAACAGTCCACTCTTATAAAACTTCCCATAGTGGATTGAACCACTTTAGGATTATAACAGTCCACACTATCTTCACTGGCAATTATTTGTTTAATCCCAAACCAATCGGCAATTCTAATAATGGTACCCAGATTACCTGGATCCTGAATTCCATCAACAACCAATGTTAGTGCATGATGCAAACTAGGTAAGGACGGAACTTTTTTTTGGTAACAAACCAATAATACTTGGTTGGGCGTTTGCAGCCCACTCATTTTTTCCAATTCCAGACCAGTAACTTCAGCAAAATCAACTTCAGGCTTGTTTTTGCTGAGCCACTCTGCAGTAGCATAGCCTTTTTTAATGTGATAATCGCTTGCTAAAACCTCTTCCACCAACTTTGGCCCTTCCACAATAAACACCTCATCAAGGCTTCGTTGTTTTTTCTGGCACAAAGATTGGATATATTTGAGCTCATTCTTGCTGATCATGTCTATGCGTTTGAAACTGGCTAAAGTTAATTGGTTTTTAGGTCTTATCTGGCTCTTTGCTCTGATGACTGTAAGCTCTTGCTCTGAAGAAAGGAGAACCACAGTAAAAGACTATCCTATTGGTAGGCCTTTTATTTATAGCAATAAAGTGGTTTTAACAGATTCTGGAAACAAAGATGAGATAAAAAGACTTACCAAAGACTTGTCGAATTACTGGGATGATAGCATCAAAGCTAGAAAGCAACAAAGTTTTTTATTTTGGTCCAAGATCAAGAACCCACCTGTATTTGACTCTATCAATTTGATTCGTTCAAAAAACTATATGAATGCCTATTTAAATTCCCAGGGTTATTATTACGCAGGAATGAAAGATTCTATTCATTTGGATACCATCAATGACCAAATTAGGGTCAATGCCATCATCACTATTCAACAAGGAAAAAATATTACCATTGATTCAGTTGCTTACCATTTAGAAGATAGTAGCCTACAAAAATTAACCATCGAGCAACAGAAGGGAAGCTTTTTAAAAAAAGGGTCCCCCTATAGTAAATCATTGATCAGTTCAGAACTTGATAGATTGATCGGCATTTATCGCCGAAATGGTTATTATAAATTAACTAGAGAAGATATTTTTGCAGAAATTGACACTACCGACCTGAGCTTGATTGAACTAACTCTTGATCCCTTTAAACAGGTAGAACTGATTGCTGCTTCTGCTAAAAAAAGAAAACTAAATCCTACATGGAGTGTCAATATTAAAAAAAGAGCACTTATTGATACTAGCAAATTGTTGCAATACACGGTTGCTAACATTTATTATTATCCTGAAACAAAAATTACGGATATCACAGACAGCATGACTTCTGCCAAAGGATTTATAGAAGAAAAACATGACGACACCTATATGCGTTATAAGGAAGGCAAGTTTGTTTATGCTCCTTTAAAAGACCATACCTATCCTAGTAAAGGGGAAAAATTCGACGAAGATTCATATTTCAAAACCATGAATACACTGGGCCAGATTGGTACATGGCAGCAAGTAGATGGCAAAATAGTTGTAAGAGACAATGACAGTCTGGACTATTATTTTTATTTAACCCCAGCATTGAAACAAAACTTCACGGTTGATTTGGAAGGCAGTAGAAATACAGGCGATATTGGATCAGGGAACCTTTTTGGTATCTCAACAAACTTATCTTACAAGAATAGAAATGTTTGGAAAAGAGCCATTCAATCCATCACCAATTTCAGAACTGGAGTTGAACTGAATTTAAATATCAACAATAATTATAATTATCAAAACCAAGACTTAGTTCAGACTTTTAATATTAGTGCAGGACATACCTATGCATTCCCAAAACTCATTCAGCCTTTTAAAAATTGGAAAGCCCTAAAGACAATGGACAATAAACGTACATTGCTTTCTTTAAATGCAGCTTATGTTGATAGAAAGGAATACTATCGCCTTCGTTCTATATTAGGTAGCTGGGGATATGAATGGAAAAAAATTGCAAAGAGATCAGAAAACACTTGGTTGTACAAACCACTTAATGTAGAATTGTATACGTTAGATACATTACCTGGACTAGACACGCTATTTCAACAAAACCCATTTTTACGCAATTCCTTCAATACAGGAAATATCTATAGTCAAAGCCTTTCCTTTAATAGAACCATTAATGCAGGCAATCGTAAAAGCCATTATATTCGTTTAGGTGTAGAAGAAACTGGTTTTATACTTGGCATTTTTAAGACGCTCAAAAAAGATATTTATAGATATATCAAATTTGAAGCTGAATACCGACAAACAAAAAAATGGGATAAGTCAGAAATGGCTTATCGTGCTTTTGGTGGACTGGGCTACAACTATGGCGAATACCCTGGAAATACTGCTACTTCAACACTACCCTTCTTTAAACAGTTTGCTTTAGGTGGCCCCTATAGCATGAGAGCTTGGTCGTTACGGCAACTTGGCTTAGGTAGTTCTATTACTTATGATAGTATTAGCACTTCCACTTTCAGGGATCGTTATGGCGATATGGTTTTAGAATTTAATGCAGAATACCGTTTTACGATGGCGGTAATTGCTGGGGTAAAAATTGGCAGTGCAGTTTATAGCGACATTGGAAATATCTGGAACGTAAAAAACAATCCTTCTGATCCTGATGCTACTTTTTCATTTAGCAATTTGGGAAGGGATTTAGCCATTGGTATGGGTACTGGATTACGACTCGACTTCAACTATTTTATGATCCGACTCGATTTCTCCTACAAAGTAAAAGATCCCGTGCGCGCAGGAAATGGGGGTTGGATGAGTTTCAAAAATTTCAACTGGACCGATATTCGAGCCAATGGTATAGAAGTGCCCAATTTTGCTTTACAGCTCGGAATCGGACTGCCCTTCTAATGTCAAGCGGAGCGCTTTTACTTC
>JANOYH010000193.1:0-14545 GCA_031428775.1 Bacteroidota bacterium | reverse complement strand
AGTTATGCAATTGCATGGCTCCAACAATAGAATGATCTACTTGATTTGAGAACAAATGTTCTCCAAACAGTGCTTTGCCTTGAACTGATTCCACTATTTCTTTAATAGTAGGGTTGCCTAAGTTTTTATCCTGTGGGATGGCGGTTAAAAGAACATCTTTTGGCAAAGCATCCTGCAGTTTACTTATGACAGAGTCAATTAGTTCTGGGGCCAACTTATTTACTATTACGGTCAGGATTTGGATCCCTTCTTCTTGAAATAATTTATATGTTGAAACAGCAGCCGATACTGTTTCTTGAACAGTTTTTGCTTCACCCTTTACTATTAGAATAACGGGGATACCCAAATTTTTAGCGATAGTAATATTGTCGTCAAATTCAAGGTTAGTGCTTCTGCCCATGAAATCAGCACCTTCCACAACAACGAACTCATTATTTTCTTGTAGTTTTTTAAATTTGTCAATGATGGTATCTATCATAAAGGCTTCATTGCCCGCATCCCTGTGTTTTACTACTTCAGATCGGGTAAATGCATACATATCTTTATAGGGCGTTGATAATCCAAATTGTTTGATCATGGTTTCAAGGTGGTTATCCTTTTCATTTCCAGAATCAATAATAATTGGTTTGAAATAGGCTATTTTCTCGGTTTTCCCTGAAATCAGGTTCATTAATCCAAGCGCTATCACCGATTTTCCTGAATATGGTTCAGTAGTGGTAAGATAAATGGCATTTGTCATTTTAATAAGTTGTTGCTCAATTACAAAATTAAATGATACCGCATTTACGCAATATGACGATAATCAGTTGTTATGTGTAGAAAACCATCATCGGTTACAATAAATTGAATAAAAATCAATGATGTTGATTAAATCTAACTTAAAATTCTGCTATACACCATAATTCACAACGGAAAATTACTTTGAGCAATATACTAGGAATAGATATTTTGCGTTTAATGAGGAGTAATTTAATAAAGGATGGTATTTTAATCAACTATTATCACGAAATTCGCCAAATAACAAAATAACTAGGATTTTTAATCCCCCATTTTATTTATTAGCCTGTTTTATCCAAGTGGGTAAAACAGGCTTTTGTATTGTTAGGATATTGTATTCATTTAGTTTATTTCAAAAAGGTTAATTTTTTTCAATTGATTCAAACTCATGTATAGAGAAAGTATTGATTTACAGTTGTTGTTATTTACCTGTTTTAGTGTACAAACTTTGTATGCACAGAATGATGCAACAAATAATAAACAAAACCAAACACAAAAAGACAGTCTGCATAAATCACTAACTATCTCTCAACTGGATAGTATAAATCAAATAGCCTTAATTCCACAAAAGGATCTGATTGACTATTTAAGAGTAGTGCTCAAAAGTAAAAGTAAAGCTCCTGATACTATCATGCAAGTGGGTAGAATTTATAAAAATTTCCTGCCTGTAATTGGATATGGTCCAGCCTATGGTGTGGTGGTGGGTGCGGGTATCAGTTTTAGTACATTATTGGGCAATAAAGCCAATACCCATATTTCATCGGCACTTTTAAATGCAAACATCACTTCACAGAAGCAATTTCATGTGAATTTCAGGTCTAATATATATTTTCCAAACGACAAATGGATCTTGCAAGGAGATTTTAGGATGATGGTTTATTCACAACCAACTTATGGGCTTGGGATACAAAAAAATGAAAATGATTCTGGCCAAAATATGCGCTTTAATTATGTAAGAATTTATGAAAAAGCCTATCGAAAAATTGCTAAAAGTTTTTATATTGGGTTGGGTTTGGAATTGGATAAGCATTTTGCAATAAAAGACGATGATCTTGATATAACATTGCCAGGCATTCAGATTACAGACCATTTTCAATATTCTTTGAAAAATGGTTATGATCCTGAACAATATACTGCCATTGGACTATCGATCAACTTTTTATACGACAATAGAGACAATGCTATCAACTGTTATAAAGGGTCTTATGCACAATTGTCTTTTAGAGGGAATAGCCAGTTTTTAGGAAGTACTCAAAAAAGCAGTTCACTTTTTTTTGATTTGAGAAAGTATTTCGATTTGAGTAGGCATTCAAAAGCTATGAACAAATCAATATTGGCATTTTGGGGTTGGGGACAAATATTAAACGGTGGTACAATGCCCTATCTAGCATTACCATCCATTGGATGGGATACCTATAATAGATCAGGTAGGGGATATGTTCAAGGTAGGTTCAGAGGAGATGATATGGCTTATTTTGAAACCGAATATAGATTCCCAATTTCTGCTAATGGTTTTTTAGGTGGCGTAGTTTTTGCCAATAGTACCACCGCTTCTAATAAATTAGACAACCAGTCTTTATTTAATAGTACTGCAATTGGGTATGGATTTGGCCTTAGAGTTAAAATGGATAAAAAATCTCGAACAAATATTGGAATCGATATGGGCTTTGAAAATCCTCAAACAAGAAGGGTTTATTTTACACTTCAAGAAGCGTTTTAATGGGATGCAAGTAAAGACGCTGCAATAGGGGCTTTATTTTCGTATTATTTTTTTTTCACACAAATATCCAATGATGTTGAATTTGTTTTTATTAAAACTAGATTGGGCCTTTTTTCAAACTGGATTTCCCAATATAATACTACGTGCCGTTGCTGTTTATCTTTTTATGATTCTTGCCATCAGGGTTTTTGGAAAAAAGGAACTAGCCCAGTTGTCTGTCATAGATTTAGTATTCATACTTCTCATTAGCAATTCCGTTCAAAACGCCATGATTGGCCCAGATAATTCCCTAGAAGGTGGATTGGTTGCAGCCACTTCTTTGTTTCTTGCTAATTTCACTTTAAAAAAATTACTGTACAAAAGCAAGGCCATCAATGAATTCGTACAAGGAGAAACCATCGTTTTGATTTATAAAGGGGTGGCCAATTTGCAAAATTGTGAAAAGGCAGAAATTACCATAGAAGAATTAGAGGCAGCGGTTAGGGAACATGGAGCTAAAGATATCCAGAATGTTGATTTGGCTATGCTAGAAGTAGATGGAAATATAAGTGTGATCAGTAGCGAATTTCAAAAACAATCGCAGGTCCCCCATCCAAAAGTGCACAAATTCAAAGGAAAATCAAATCAACTCTAATTGCTTATTCAATTTTCTTAGCAGCTTTTCTTTTTTCGAATATTAATTTAGCCTGCATTAATGTTGCAGCTGCTTGTATAGTTCCCATCACAATAAATAGCATATGAAAAGATATGTAGTAAGTAATAAGCCCACCAATTGCTACAGCTATTCCCGTAACAAAATGAGTATGTCCTGTAGCCAAACCCCAATGAAAGGTGTCTTCTTTGTCTTCTAGGCTTTTTGCAAATAGTGCATCCCAAATAGGTGTACTCAAAGACTCCGCAATACCTAATCCAATTTGAACAATAAATAAACTGCTAACACTATTTACAAGTAGATAAGAAAAAGTAAAAAGAGTGTTTAGGAAATATCCAAAAACCATTACTTCTTCTTTGTATTTTGAATGATTGAGCGTTTTGCCTACTAATAAATACATCAATCCTGTTACAATTAAATAAGCCGACCAAGCCGAGGTAATGTCTAATAAATCGCCCCCAACTGTTTCACTGAAAATTGCAAATAATGGTCCAAATAAGCCTTCTCCAAAATACCATAAACTAGAGGCTAGCAATAATATTTTCATTGTTTTTGTTAAACGCATATTTGATTGGACCTTTCTAAAATGGAAAAGTTAAATGAAGCTAAACAATACATTTATGTTTACAATATTTTCTATCATTCAAACCTTTTAAGGCTATCACCTATAATCCTTCCTCTACAATTGTTTGAGCCGCATAAACACTGAAAAGGTTCCGTTTCATTATCTAGAAACTTTGCATAATCTAAGGTAAGTTCCTCATCTTGCTGAATAGCCCTAGTTGCATGCACGTTTAGTCCTATAAATTCCGTATTAGGTGCGCAACTATGGTTTTGTGGTGCCCAGTCCTGCGGTTGATTGCCCCATAATAAGTATACTTCTTTTCCTAAAGGGTATGCGTATTTTCTAAAAGTCAGTTTTTCTGCATCCGACCAGTTTTCTTCTACATATTTTTTGGTAACAATACGCTGTGCCATTTCTTCGCCCTTAAAGATGATCTCACCTTTAGCAATAGCGCTATTTGCATAAATGCCAAATCCACTAATGGCATTATTTTGAAGTCGATATTTTTTTTGTTGCCTAGAATGCCTAGCTATCCCTTCTTGAATAATATGTTCTAAAAATCCTTGCTTACCAATTCCATCATATGCTAATATAAAATCAGCACTTCCCTCGAAGCCATTTTCATAAAAAACGGAACACGTGAAATTAATTTCAAGGAAAAATAGCTTCCCATCTTCATTCATTCTAAAATCTAGTCTTGCATATCCAACACCGCCAAAGCCCTCAAATATGCCAATTGCGGCCTTCTTTATTTCATCCGACAGTTGTTGGTCCTGTAATGGAATATTGGCATCATTGTGTAATTCAGATGTTTTTAATGCATAGGTTTTGTATGGTTGGTTCTTTGGGAAAATGTATTCAATTGGTTGAAATGCTCGTGTAGACTTTCCGTCGGCATTGGCCGCCACTAAAACAGTAAACTCTCTGCCATTTATATATTCTTCTATTAAAATGGTATCGTATTCATTTTGAATGATGGTTAATTGTTTTTGTAATGCTTCATCGGTGCAAACAAGTGAATGTTCATCAATCCCTAAACTGTCGCCTGCTTTAGCTGGTTTGATAAATAGTGGAAACTTGAGGTTTGTTTTATTAGACTGATAGGTCTCATTTGCTTTTACAATGATATATGCAGGTGTAGACACATTTTGGTAAAATGCAACCAACTTCATAATCTCTTTTGAAGGGTCATAAAGTGCAGCACTGGGTCCAGTAAAGGGCAAATTCAACAATTCTAAAAAATAGATTACATCAATGCCGGGCACATCCCATTCAAGATAAGCTTCACAAAGGTTGACAAATATCTGATACCCTTTGCCAGTTAAATTTTTCAATTGTTTGTAAGTAGTCAGTTTGTGTAAAAAAACAGTATCTACTTGATGGTTGGGTAATATTTTTGCCAAATTCCTTGGTGGGTCATACAATTGATAATCTATTGCACTTGTTGAATAATCAGGAAGTAAAACACATATTTTCATAACTATGCACTATGTTTTGTGGTACTTGAAATTGCATCTTCTAAGATAGATTTGACCAACTCAGAGAAACTCGAATCACTCAATTTTAGTATTGCACCAATAGAGGTATAATCTTCGTCTTCACTAATGCCACATTGTGCATTAACTTCTAATACAAATAACTTTTTTGTTTTAAGATCCATTCTGATGTCAATTCTTGCATATCCAGTTCCTTTGCAGGATGCAAAAGCATCCCAAGCAATTTTTTGTAATGGCTTGTGCAAACTAATATCGGGCAATTGGTATTTATAAAAAAATTCATTATTAGGCATTGCTGTTTCCTCCTCATAGATTTCCCAAAGACGGTCGTACGATAAAATTTTTTCTTTTTCAGGAAGTGAATCATGAAAGACTCTTTCAACAGGCGAATAAATCCTAGCTTCTTTTTTATCATGGTAATTTCCCCTAATAAAGACCGTATATTCTGGGCCATTGATAAACGATTCTGCAATCACTCCCTCTTCCGTGAGGGCCCATCCCCTATAACCTTGAAACATATTATTCAATTGTTTCAGGCAATCCACCGCATTTTCTACAACATTTTTAATGCCAATACCCATACTGCCACCACTTACTGCAGGTTTTAAGATTAAAGGAGAACCGAGTTGTTTAAATATCGGTTCAACGTCTACCAAATGCTTTGTGATAGATTTCCATGAGGCTGTTGGAACGGCATAGCAATCGAATGCTTGTTTCATGGTAATTTTTGATGTTGTTATCCCAAAAAAATAAGCATCAGATCCAGTATAACAAATGCCTTTTTCTTCCAAATAGTGTATGACAGAAATTCCAGGGGTTAAATGGATTTCATCTCCATCACATAAATTAAATACCAATTGATTCTTGTGCTCATTTGATTGGGCAATTTGGTCAATGACTATTTTGTAGTTTTCCATTGTAACTGCCTGCCATTGCCATGTAATTGAAAGCGTTTCAAATGCGCGCTTGTATTCGGCAATGCTTTGAGAGTAGTCGTAGTAATAGTCAATGGTTTCTTTACCTGAAATGAGATAAGGTGCGAGTACCCAAACTTTACATTCATTTAATTTGATGGACATTCAAAATTTTTAAGTGTCTAAACTATTATTATTTGAATGTAAGAAATAAGGTTTAATGCATTAAAAATATTATCTAATGAATGGCCATCTAATTTCACTAAATTTATTGTTTGAAACAAAGATTCTAAATCTATCATTCATACCAAATGGGAATTGAACTATTAATACCAATTGTTTTTAAACAAATGCAGGTTTCAAACGAAACCAGTATGATAGTACTTGCAGGTGATATTGGAGGAACAAAAGCAAATATGGCTTTGTGTAGTTTTAATAGCAAAGGTATGCAGTTTTTAAAAGAGAAAAGATATGTAAGTAAAGACCACCTTTCTTTTCTTGATATCATCAAAGACTTTTTGATGGATGCACCTCAACCTCAGAAAGTGTGTTTATCTGTTGCAGGACCTGTAATAGAGGGCAAAGTAAAGTTTACCAATTTGAATTGGGAAATAAATACAAAAGAAATAAGTTTAGTCTTAGGAGGATGTCCCATTGCTATTTTAAACGATTTAGAGGCTACTGCTTATGGGTTAGCTGCTTTAAAAAAATCGGATTTACACGTTTTACACGAAGCTAAAAATTCTGCACCAGGAAATATTGGCATACTTGCAGCTGGAACGGGTTTGGGTGAAGCAGGTTTGTTTTTTGATGGAAAATACTATCATCCATTTGCTACAGAAGGTGGCCACTGTGATTTTGCGCCAAGAACTCCGCAAGAGCTTGGGCTGTTGGCTTTTTTGCAAAAAAGGCACGATCATGTTAGCTGGGAGCGTTTGTTGAGCGGTAAAGGAATTATTACTATTTGGGAATTCCTTATTCAGGTAGAAAGCAAGCAAAGTCCTGATTGGTTGCTAAACAACATGAAAGAAACCGATCCTGCTGCTGTAATTAGTAATGCTGCTAAAGAGGGTAGTTGTTTAGTTTGTGTGGAAACCATTGCATTGTTTAACCGGTTTCTTGCAATTGAAGCTGTAAACTTGATTTTGAAATTAAAAGCTACTGGTGGTCTCTATTTAGCAGGTGGCATTGCCCCAAAACTACTCCCTTTATTAGACCCTAAAGTTTGGAAGGAAGTTTTTGAAAACAGTGGTAGGATGCGCCATTTGTTAGCAGAAGTTACCGTTTATGTGATGTTAAACGAAAAAGCACCCATGTTGGGTGCCATTTATTATGGAGGATTAAATCTTTAATTTAATTAACATGACAAGAAATATTCCTTTTATAATTGTATTATTACTGTTGTTAATTGCGATTTTTTTTATTGGTAAAAATGCAGGCTCTAATCAAACCAACCTTTCTGTTGTACAGAATATGGAAATGGTTAAGCAAATAGCGGAACTGGCTTCCTTAGAAGTGACTGGTACTACTACCGTTAAATTGAGTAATGTGAGTGGAGATTCTGGATCATGGGAGCAATTCAAAGACTATTTATTTGAAAATACGCTTCAAGTAATAGTGCCTTTTTCCGGAAAATATGGATTGGTTTTGGGGAAGGATAATATTAAGATTGATACAAAGGATAGCATTGTTACCATCTCATTTCCCGCTGCAAAATTATTGAGTTTGCAATTGCGTTTAGACCAGCTTCAAACAATGAACCAAAGTGGGTTATTTGCTAGAACTACCATTGGTGATTTGGTGAGAGCAGAAAAACAAATGTATTTGCAGGTGGAGGCGAATATGATGAAGCGAGCCGACTTTATCCAGCTCTCTCAAAAGCATATTCAAGACATTTTTCAGAAATATTATTTACCCCTTGGATTTCATGTAAAGTGCGAGTTTCAATAAAAGCTAGTAGATTTAATAAATGCTTTGAATAAAAATCAAGTGAAATGAAAATTGCCATTATAAATGGACCAAACCTGAATCTACTAGGTACTCGCGAGCCGAGTATCTATGGTAACCAAACTTTTGAGCAATACTTGGTGGATTTAACCTTGCTTTTTCCTCTAATATCTTTTACTTATTTGCAATCAAATGTGGAGGGTGAACTGATCAATGCATTGCAAAGGGTAGGATTTGACTATGATGGAATTGTCTTGAATCCTGGTGGGTATACCCATACATCTGTAGCCATTGGTGATGCCATTGCTGCAATTAATACTCCCGTTTTAGAAGTACATATTAGTAATGTGCACGCAAGAGAAGAGTTCAGGAAATTATCACACGTTTCTGGCAAATCGGCAGGCAGTATTATTGGACTGGGATTGAAAGGATATGAGTTAGCCGTACGTTGGTTGATAGATCGCCAATCAAGTGCGCATGCGTAAAAACTTCCCCAATCTTAGCAAGCAGTTGCTCCTGATTATTCTAGTTACTTCAATTGTAAAATTGTTTGTGGCCGGATTATTGGAATTAGGAAATGATGAAGTGTATTATTGGACTTATGCCATTGCACCTGATTGGAATCATTTTGACCATCCACCAATGGTTGGATGGATGATTCAATTAACCACGCTAAATTTACACTGGGTTTCTGAAATATCTTTGCGTTTAGGCCCAATCATTGGAGCAGGGATGGGTAGTTGGCTCTTGTTTAAAACTGCTCAAATAATGGCCTCTGAAAAAGTTGCTTTTTATACAGCGCTGGTTTATCAGTTTTCAGTTTATACGGGTGTAATTGCAGGTCTATTTATTTTGCCAGATGCGCCACAGATGCCCCTCTGGACAGCATCCTTATATGTAATGGCCAAAATATTGTTTCAAAAAGATGCGGCTCAAAAAACGTATAACTGGTTAGTTCTCGGTGCATTAATTGGGTTGTCTATATTATGTAAAGTGCATGGGCTCTACCTATGGGCAGGCTTTGGGTTGAGTATGTTGCTTTTAAGGCCTAAATGGTTATTAGAATGGCGTTTATACATTGCAGTTGCCACAACCAGTATTTTTATCATTCCAATTGTTTATTGGAATATTCAATATGATTTTATTACTTATCGATTTCATGCAGATAGGGTAACCCATACAAGTCTACAATGGGATATGTTGTGGAGGGAAGTATTGGGCGAATTAGGGTACCAAAATCCGGTCATTTTTATTTTGATTATAGTAGCACTCATTGCATTCTTGAAAAAAAGAATTCGTTTTGAAAAGAAAGAAGTGGCAATTTGGTTGTTTTGCATGAGTGTACCAATGATCTTATTATTTTGGGGCATTTCACTCTTCAATCCTACACTACCGCATTGGACAGGCCCCGCCTATATTCCACTTTATTTCTATGCAGGTTTATTTATTGCCAATAATGGTTTCCAAGAAAAAAAAATATGGATAAAAATTGCAGGGACATTACTATACATGTTGTTGATGGCAAGTGTAGTAGTTGTTAGATTTTCAGCGGTTAATTATGGGAGTCAGGAGAAAGAAAATTTTGGAGAGTATTGTCCCACACTTGACTTAAGTGGATGGAAGGACTTTAGTGAAAAATTCGCTGCTTTAAGATTGTCTGACCAAGCAAATGGACAAATGAAAACTAATGCAAGTTTGGTTGTTTCAAAATGGTTTCCAGGTGGACATATAGAATATTATATTTCCAGAACAACAGGCATTCAGCTGATTGGTTTGGGTAAATTAAACGATTTGCACAAATTCGTTTGGCTCAATCAAATGAGACGCAAATTGGCTATTGGAGATGATGCTTATTGTGTTGTTCCATCCAATTTGCCATTTGATATTAAAAATGAGTATGGCAGTTATTTTACAACTATCGAACCTCCGGTTATCATT
Source organism: Bacteroidota bacterium (assembly GCA_031428775.1). Classification (GTDB taxonomy): domain Bacteria; phylum Bacteroidota; class Bacteroidia; order Chitinophagales; family Chitinophagaceae; genus Sediminibacterium. The sequence goes on along the minus strand of JANOYH010000193.1, from coordinate 4,536 downwards.
AATCAAGTAAGAAATGGCGCGGTTGTACGTTATTTCAAGGTCTATCGTTTGAAAAGTTGTAAGCTTTTGCCCATGGATCCTATTTAATGGGTTTATTTGGAATGGTATCAATTGGGGCGGCAAATTCAATGTCTTGTGGTTTTGTTGCAAATAGCTTGTCGAAGTCGCGCCGATAAGAAATACTAGCACCTTGTCTGTTTCTTCTACCAAAAGTTGAACCACTAATATCCAGACTATTTTTTGTAAAAAGAATGGCCCTTAATTTCTTGTCTTTGGTTAGGATAAATTCTATATTAAAATCGGGTAGCCATTGAAAATTGCCATTTTGAATGGCAGAAGTATTACCTAAATTAAAATCAAGGTCACTACCTAGGGTAACAACAATATTGTTATTGGCAAATGCATAGCCCAATTTTAGGTTCACCCTTGTACGGTCAATAGTATTGCTATTTGCACTCACGCCACTGCTTGACGTAAGCAATGAATTACTACTATATAGTGAAGCACCTAAGTCGAATCGTAGACTCTTATCTCCTGTCATTTTATACAATAAATTGGAAACGACTTTATTCACTTCCTTCGTTAATACTTGAGATATTGTATTTACGCCTAATGAAGTAAACATGTATGGGTTGGTAATATTTGAATTTCCATTGCCACCAGTGGGTGCAAAAGAACCCAAAACAATTAAGAATGAAACCTGTTTCAGAATTTCATTTTCATCTTTTTCAATCCTATTTAAAAATGCTGCAAACTCATTGTCGGTTTTGATAGGACTGCCTTGTGGAAAGTCTAGTTTAAATTTAATAGTAGGAAGGCTTAATTTATCTCTTAGTTGTGCAATCACATATACGTCTCCCCTGTAAGCTTTTACAGCTCCACTGAAATTATTGTTACCCACTAAATCGCTCATACTCACTCTTTCTGCCGTGTATTGTGCGTCTATATGTAATTCTGCTTTATATGGATCTCCATTCCATTCTATATAGTTCCCAGCATTATTCAATAATACAAAGGGCTTTCGAATAAATGACTGAAAATTGAAATCGTAATTACCCCTTTCAATATTATACCTTCCACGTATGGTTAATGGGTCAGTTGTGCCAGCATGAATCCTTAGTCTGCCATTACCAACAGCTTTAATTACATCTCCTGATAAGTCATCTAAGATTACATCAATTTTTACCTTGTTATTGGCGGTAATGTCAAGGTCTACAGCAAGGTTAAAACTACTACTTGGTTTTAAAGAGGCCATCTCTGTTCCATATTGTTTGAATACGATGAAATCTGCAGCACCACTTTCTTTGCTTGTAGAATTGGGCAAAATGATATGCGAGCTATCTGTTGCTTCAGCTACTATATTCATTTTGGCATTGTATTCTGGACCTTTAAAACTCATTTGAGCTTTTCCAATAGATCTTCCATAAAATTGATTATTGTCTTTTAGTTTGGTATCAATCAGTAACAATTTATTGGTACTTAATTCAAAATCAAAAGCCATGTTTTTGAACCCTTTTTCAAACAATTTTCCCCTAATAATTCCTTTGTTCCCATAAACATCTTTGATTGCCATTTCTCCAAAGTTGATGCCATCAGTTTCGAATTTGATTAGAGCTGAATCTATGAAATAGTGGACCTTTGTATAATTTACTTTCATGCCTCCTTTACTTAGGCTGATTTCACCTAAAAGATCGGGTGAATTCGGGTCTCCACTAATGATTAGATTTCCTTTTGCATTTCCAGTAATGTCTGAAAAGAGGTCGCCTATAAATCGATGTAGGATATTTATTTTGGTATTGGCTAATTGTATGTCGGTATAAAATGGTTTCCCTATGGAATCTTTCAAATTATAGCTGCCCTTGGCGTTAAGCTGGTATGATTCATTGGTTGATTTAACAGTAAATGGAATTAAACCAGTTTTGCTGTTGTAGCTAGCCTGAATGTTGACTAAGCCAATACTGTCTTCGTCTAGTTGAAACTGTTCTGTACTCAGTGTGGCATCTGCATGGAATTGTCCGAAGAAGTCGCTCAAGATAATACTGCCGGTAGTGATACCTTCTATTCTTGGGTTTTTAAAGAAAACGTGTGTTATGTCGCCTAGAAAAACATTTTTTAATTTTACATTTAAATTATTGGTATTGCCTCCATCTTCTTCTTCTGTTTCAATTTGGATCTCTTGAAAACCTTGAGTGAAAAGCACATTTTTTGCGTCAATATTATTATTTCTGATAACCAATTCGCCCGACTTTTCTATATTCCATTTCTTTTCATTCAATACAAAACTGGAAGGCTGAAACTGAATTCTTAATCCATCTTGAAAAGTAAACACATCAGCAAAAATGGCAGCATCGTTCAATGTATTATCGGCACTGGTTTTAATAGTAACAATTGAATGATCATTCATGGCAGTGATTGCCACGTGCGAATTCGGGAAACGAATACTGTCGCTTACTTGAATACTGCTTATGTCACTACTTAGCTTTAAAGTGTCTTTATTTCCCTGACCCCTTACTTGAACACCAGTAATGATATAATTGCCATATTTTCCATAGGGCAAATTTGCTACAACACTTAAGCTATTTTTTTTGGTATCGAGAGACCCTTCTATATTGGCATCATTGAACCCACTCAATTTATTATTAAATAGTTTTAAATAGGGTTCTATATAGTTGGTTGTTGCACTTACTTGGAATGATTGGTTTAAAGGAATGATCGCAGGGGGATTAATATAAGCAGGATAATAATGATTCAAAAATGATTTAATGCTAGCGGGTAATTCCATTATACTGAATTTGCCAACAATTGAAGCATTGAAATCATTACTTAAGAGAATGAGCGACTTAATACTATCTATATAAGTTGAGGTAAGTTTTATTGAGTCGAAACTAATTTGGCTAAGTACTCCTTTTATGTTTGCATTTAAAATTTTTGCAGTACCTAAAAAATTATCAATATTGGTACCAGAAAAATTTGCATCTAATAAGCCAGTTATTTCAATTTTGTCAGGGTAAAGTTTAAGTGCTTGTAAATTTGAGTGAACCAAATCGCCTACAATGTTATAACTAGGTTGTTCCTTATTTAAATCAATTTCAATATTACTGGTGAAGTCTAGATTTGGGTCGTCTATTTTCACTTCCCCACTAAAATATTTTTTTTGAAAAGTACCTTTTGTAATAATATTGTGGTAGGCATAATCTTTGAATTCTAGGGTTTTAATTTCTCCGTCAAGGCTTGTTTTTAAGCGATTGATATTAAAACCACTTCCACTGATCTTGCCTTTAAAATCAACTAAGCCTAATTGCTTATTGTCTAAAAACTTTCCTATTTGAAATCTAGTTGTTTCAATATTGCCAGTATAATTAGGTTCTCCTTTTTTAGGAAATTGCATGCTGATATTTGTTTTAACTCCACCCAATGCGGAACTAAATATGCCATTCGTTACAAAATTGTTGATGGTGCCAGAAAAGCCCCCCCGATAAATAATTGAGCCTAAGGCCGCGAGATTGGGTACCACAACGTCTTTTAAAGCGGGAATAATTCCGAGGTCGAAATAGTTGGTTTGTAAAATGCCATTCTTGAAAAGTATTTTAGTGGTATTGATATAAGGTAGTCCCTTCATACTTAACTCGCCAAAAAGAGCAGTTCCGGTTCCCGCTTTTGCTGCTAGGTTTTTTACTGTGAAATTTGTTACAGTGCCTTGGAAATTACCAGATAATAGCAATTGCTTTTTTAGGTCTTTTAATTCTGGAGCAAAATATGCAATATCATCGCTATGAACTTTAGCCTCTTTGAAAATTGCTAGCATGGATACATTGGTCTCATACTTTCCAAAATCGTAATTAAAATCTTTATATTTCATGGCATAGTAGCTGCCAATTTTACTATTGTTTGTTTGAAGATTCAAGTTCCCCAATTCCATCATTTGGGGTGTAAAGCGGAAATTTGTTTGCAATTTCTTTAATTCAAAACCGCTTCTATCTCTTACTGTTAAGTCAATATTAGCCCGCATGGTATCTTTTACAAAATGAAAACCTGCAATTGTTCCATTGAGTTTATTTAGCCTGATATGTTCTACATCAAATAATGCCAGGGGGGGGCCTTGATTTGCTTCTATCCAAACCTGTCCCTCTTTGATTTTTATTTTTTGTATATGCAATGCAATATCACCTGCATTAAAATACATTAGACTGTCTTTGAAACTTGGATTGTATTTTTTGCGTAAAGAATCGGGGCGCAACGCATCCATTTCCAAAATTTTGAAAAATGGCTTGTCTATGGCAATTTCATTTACTTGAAAAATGGTTTTATTAAAGTCCATTTGTTCAGCATCAATAAGCATACTCCCAAGCTTCAGTTCCATCTTTTCTCCAACCCAGCGATCGTCTTGAGTAAAATGTATATTTTTTAAATCTACTTTTTTGAGGTCGAGGTTTAATGTAGATTTTTTTTTATTTTTTGGTGCAGGGGAGTCAAAAAAATCGACCATGAATTGATAGTTCCATACCGCAGTTTGTCGATTGAGGTTAATCACTGCGT
>JANOYH010000192.1:0-11221 GCA_031428775.1 Bacteroidota bacterium | reverse complement strand
ACTACTTTTAATGTGGGTGAAAATGAAGTGATGGAACTGATGCCTGGCTGTGCGTTGATAGTAGACAATAAAGGCAATTACCAAATAGAACAAATTCTAGAACCAAAAGAAAGGCGTGCCTGTAGTTTTGAACGCATCTATTTTAGTAGGGGCAGCGATGAAAAAATATATCGTGAAAGAATAGCACTGGGTCACCACCTCAGTGAAACCGTATTAGAATGTATTGAACACGATCTAAAAAATACCATCTTCTCTTATATTCCCAATACAGCAGAAGTAGCTTTCTATGGCCTGGTAAAGGGAATGGAAGAATACTTGAACAAAATAAAAGTTGACCGCATCTTGAGTTGGGGTAAGGATTTTAGTCCCGAGAAACTAGAAGAAATGGTTAACCGAAAAATTAGGCAAGAAAAAATTGCCATCAAAGACGTAAAACTCCGCACATTCATTACGGAAGACGCCAACAGAAATGAAATGGTGCAACACGTGTACGATATCACTTATGGTACCGTACGCCGCGGACTAGACTCATTGGTGGTGATTGATGACAGCATTGTTAGAGGTACTACACTCAAAGAAAGTATTATTAGAATGCTGTCTCGACTAGAGCCCAAAAAAATTATTGTTGTTTCTTCTGCGCCTCAAATCAGGTATCCTGATTGTTATGGGATTGATATGAGTAAGTTGGGCGACTTCATCGCATTCCGTGCAGCGGTTGCTTTATTAAAAGAGCGCAACATGGAACAGGTGATGATAGACGCGCAAGAAAAGATTAAAGAGATGCAACGCAACAACCAACTACATACAGAAAATGTGGTGCGTTCTATTTATAAGCCATTTACCACACAAGAAATCTCAGATAAGATTGCGCAGTTAATCACGCCTCCTGGGGTTACAACTTTTGTGCAAGTAATTTATCAGACCATTGAAGATTTACATGATAGTTGTCCAACTAACACAGGCGATTGGTACTTCACTGGCAATTACCCCACACCCGGAGGTAATAAAGTAGTGAACAAAGCATTCCTGAATTATATGGAAGGGAAAAATGTAAGGGGATATTAAACCCTGTAACAGATGGCGTTGATATTCATGCCTGCGCCAACAGAGGCAAAAAGCACATAGTCTCCTTGGGTGATGGAATGGTCTTTTAAGGACTGTCGTTTTACAAGGTCATACAATGTAGGAATTGTAGCTACTGAACTATTACCCAATTGTTGAATACTCATAGGCATAATGTCTTTTGGTACTTCTTTAATTCCATAGAGTCTGAAGAGTGCTTTAATAAAACCTTCGTCCATTTTTTCATTTGCCTGGTGCAAAAAAAATTTCTTAATATCAGTCACGTGCAGTCCAGCTTTATCCAAACAATCCTTCATGGCTAAAGGCACATTTTTAATGGCATACTCATATACTTTTCTGCCCTTCATTTTCATGAAACGAATATTGGGATTGGCATTCGGAAAATTTGATTTCCCATATTGCAAATAAAAGGCTTCATCCACACAATGACTTTGTACACTAGTGGACAAAATACCACTTTGCGTTTTGTCTTCCGCTATAGCTTCTATCACACAAGCACCAGCACCATCACTAAAAATCATACTGTCTCTGTCGTATTGATCAATCACCCTACTCAGTGTTTCAGAACCAATCACCAAACACTTTTTTGCAATGCCAGCCATGAAATAAGCATGACCTTGAATGACCCCTTGAATCCAACCCGGACAACCAAACAAAATATCATAAGCCACACAATTCGGGTTGCGAATACCCAGACCTTGTTTAACGCGAGAAGCAAGTGCGGGCAAGGCATCTGACTGAATGCTATTAGTAACGATATTGCCAAAATTGTGCGCGAAAATGATTTGGTCTAATGTTTCTGGATCAATGCCTGCATCATCAATGGCGTGTTTAGCTGCAATCAAAGCCATATCAGATGAATTGAATTCATGCCCGGCATAACGTCGCTCTTCAATACCAGTGATGTCTTTAAATTTTTCTACTATTTCTGTTGAAGGAGTTAACAATGGTTGTTGGTCCTCGCCATAAAAAACCTGCGAAATAAAATCACTATTAGATTTAATATGCGGAGGAATATAACTCCCAGTTCCTGTAATCACCGTTCTAGTTAGAGGCATAATATTCGATTAGCTTTCAATCAATGGTCAAGCATTACGTTCAAATTTAATCATTTAATCAAACCATAACTACTAGATAGGAAAGTTTGAGACAATAAAAAAGCGATCAACTGTTAGTGTTGATCGCTATATTTTGAATCTTTTTCTATTTTTTAGACAGAAAGCTTATTATAAATACCTATCGCCTTTATTTCGTTTTACCTCGGCTACATATTCTTTGATGGCCTGTTCTTTTTCTTTTTTACAAATCATCAACACATCTTTTGTGTCAATGACAATGCAATCGTCTATCCCTTGTACCAACACCAATTTATCGTGGTTGGCAGAGATCATACACTTTGTTGCATCAATGACAATTACGTTATCACTGGTAACTGCATTTCCTAGGTAGTCTTTGTCGAGGTTATCATAAGCACTATTCCAAGTACCCAAATCGCTCCAACCAAATGATGAAGGAATCACAAATACATTATCGGCTTTTTCCATGATGGCAAAATCTATGGAAACATTGGTACAAAGTGGATAAATTCTATTGATGGCTTCTTTTTCAGTGGGCGTATTGAAATGTTCTTTTTCGCTTTCAAACAGTTCATACATTTCTGGCTGATAAATTTCAAAGGCCTTCATCACATTTTTCACTTGCCAAACAAAAATGCCTGCATTCCACAAGAAATCGCCACTTGCCAAAAAAGTTTTTGCCAATTCTAGGTTTGGTTTTTCTGTAAATGTTTTCACTTTATAGATCCCATCGCCAGCGGCCAATGCTTCATGTTGTATATAACCATAACCCGTATTCGGATGGGTAGGTTTAATACCCAGTGTAACCAATGACTTAATCTGCGTAACAAAATCCAAAGCCTTATAAGTGATATTTCTGAATGCCTCATTGTCCAGAATCATGTGGTCACTTGGTGCCACAATCAAACAGGCTTCAGGATCAGTCTGTAATAACTTATAGGAAATATAGGCAACACAAGGAGCAGTATTTTTTCTGCTTGGTTCTGCCAAAATATTTTCAATAGGCAGTTCAGGTAATTGTTCATGAACAATAGAAACATATTCGTCTGAAGTAACAATAAAAATATTTTCAATAGGAATGAACGCAGCATAGCGTTCGTAGGTCCAGCGAATGAGCGACTTACCCGTATTCAAAATATCCAGAAACTGCTTGGGATAACTGGTTCTACTCTTTGGCCAAAAGCGGCTTCCGATGCCGCCAGCCATGATGGCTACATAATGGTGCTTGTTCATTCTGAGAAATGGATTTTAGCAAATTTTTTAACGAATAATTCTAACGGAGTATAAACGGTTGTGAGCATTACTTATTGTATGCATTAAACAATTCCTTCTTTTACCAGATCGTGTAAATGTATTACGCCTACATAACGATTTTTGTCTCCTACCAACAATGCACTAATATCATTTTCTCTCATGATTGTCAAAGCCTCTACTGCCAACATTTCGGCATCTACTATTTTTGGTTTTGAGGTTAAGATATCAGCAGCTCTTACCAATTCAAGGTCACTCGTTTTTTCTAGCATCCTCCTTAAATCGCCATCCGTGATAATACCAATAATGAGTTGGTTAGGGTCTGTGACGGCGGTTAGTCCTAGTCGCTTTTGCGTAATCTCTACAATCACTTCTTTTAAACTAGCTGTTGATAACACAAATGGCACTTCGTTGTGCTTACTCAAATCACCCACACGTAAGTATAAGCGTTTGCCCAAGTTGCCTCCGGGATGGTATTTGGCAAAATCTCTTCCGCTAAATCCATTCATTTCCATGAGGCAAACTGCTATAATATCACCCATCACCATTTGTACGGTGGTACTACTGGTGGGAGCTAAATTATTTGGACAAGCTTCCTGACTAACCGTAGTATTAAGCACAATAGTAGATTCTCGGGCTAAAAAACTGTCGGTATTGCCCACCATGCCAATGAGGATGTTACCAAAATTTTTAATAAGGGGAACGAGTACTTTGATTTCAGGACTCTCGCCACTCTTACTAATTACTAAAACGATGTCTTCCTCTTGCACCATGCCCAAATCGCCATGAATTGCGTCAGCCGCGTGCATAAAAAGGGAAGGCGTACCAGTAGAATTAAGGGTGGCAACAATTTTTTGTGCTACAATCGCACTTTTGCCAATACCACTGATCACTAACCTGCCTTTAGCTGCATGGATGGTCTCAATGGCTTTTATAAATGCTTCGTTGATAGAGGCTGCCAATCCCGCAACAGATGCAGCTTCTAGCTCAATAGTGCGTTTTGCTGTTTGTGGTATATTGAATGTCATGCTTTGCAAATGTAAACTTTAACAGGTTAGACTACCCATTCAAAGGGGCAATCATTAACTTCGCTGGCCATTTTTGGGCAAATGTATCCTGATTTCCGCACCTACCAAACCTGATATTCGGGCTAGCAGCTATAAAATTCAACCATTTGTAATTTTTAGTAGGGAAATCGGACAAATTGCATTAACTTTTAAACAAAGAGTACCCCCCAAGAGGGATGAAAACAGATAAGATCCATGGCTACAACTAATAAAAAAGTAGGTGCAAAACCGAAACCACCCATTAATAAAAAAAGTTCTCCTAGAAAAGACAATACTGCCACCATTACTACTGAGCATCAATATGATATACATGCTGGCTTAGAAGAATATTTTGGCTTTCGAGAATTTAAAGGCACCCAAGAAAAAGCCATCAATAGTTTACTGAATGGTCAAGACACTTTTGTAATCATGCCCACTGGTGGAGGTAAAAGCCTTTGTTACCAATTGCCAGCAATGATGATGGAAGGTTGTGCCATCATTGTATCTCCTTTAATTGCCTTAATGAAAAATCAGGTTGATCTAGTAAGGGGTTATAGTGAAAAAGACGATGTAGCACATTTTCTCAACTCCTCTCTCAATAAGGGCCAGATTAAATTAGTCAAAGACGATTTAACTTCTGGCATGACCAAGCTACTCTATGTAGCACCAGAAACCCTAACCAAACAAGAGAACCTAGAATACTTTGCCGACCTTAAAATTTCCTTTTTTGCAGTGGATGAAGCGCATTGTATTTCTGAGTGGGGACACGATTTTAGACCAGAATACCGTAGACTAAGAGAAATGATGGAGATTATCAATCCAGACATTCCTGTCATTGCCTTAACAGCTACAGCAACACCTAAAGTGCAGAGTGATATTGTAAAGAATTTAGGATTAAGAAAGCCGCATATCTATATTTCATCCTTCAACAGAAGCAATCTCTATTACGAGATTCAGCCTAAAATAAAAAAGGATCAAACGGTAAAAAGTATCGTAAAATTCATCAGTGGGCATATGGGCAAGAGTGGCATCATCTATACCCTAAACAGAAAAACCACGGAAGAACTGGCCGAATTATTGGTGGCCAATAAAATTAAAGCCGTTGCCTATCATGCCGGATTGGACCAGAAACTAAGGGCAGATCGACAAGACCAGTTTTTGAATGAAGACGTACAAGTGATTGTTGCAACCATAGCTTTTGGCATGGGAATCGACAAACCCGATATCCGCTTTGTGATTCACTTCAATATACCTAAGTCGATTGAGAATTATTATCAAGAAACGGGCAGGGCAGGTAGAGACGGGATGGAAGGATTGTGTGTATTATATTATTCACATAAAGACGTTTCAAAACTGGAGCATTTCATGCGAGACAAGCCCCTGAGTGAACGCGAAGTGGGTGCGCAGTTGATTGATGAGACAGTAGCATATGCAGAAAGTGCTGTATGCAGAAGAAAAGTATTGTTACACTATTTTGGGGAGGACTGGGAGAATAAGAATTGTGGCAATTGCGATAACTGCCTCAACCCTAAAGAAAGAATTGAAGCCAAGGAAGAAGTTGTAAAAATGTTACAAACAGTCAAAGCCTTGGACGAACGCTTTGTAAGCGATTATGTAGTGAATGTAGTTATGGGTAAACTAACCCCACAGATTAGCATGTTCCGTCATGACGCATTGCCAGTTTATGGAGTTGGTGCTAATAAAGAATACCATCTCTGGAGTAGCTTGATTCGTCAGATGCTTTTGGAGAACTTACTAAGAAAGGATATTGAAGAGTATGGGCTACTAAAGATTACAGAGAAGGGAGAAAAGTTTTTAAAGAAACCAGCTTCATTCAAAATTGTGCTGAATAATTTATTTGAAGAAGCCAATGCAGATGACGACGAGGGAGAGAATGTATCTCAATCAGGTGCAGCCACCGACGATGCTTTATTTGAGATGCTGAAAGACCTGCGTCAAAAAGAAGCTAAGAAAAAAAGCCTGCCTCCTTTTGTGATTTTTCTGGAAAACTCTTTACAAGACATGGCTACATTGTATCCCACCAGTTTAGAGGAGTTGGAAAAATGTCAGGGCGTTAGTAAAGGGAAATCTATTAAGTATGGTAAGCCATTTGTGGAAATGATTGCCAAGTATGTAGAAGAGAATAATATTGAAAAACCCGACGAATTTGTCATGCGCAGTGTGGCCAATAAGGGGAATAATAAAATTTATATTATTCAGAATGTAGACAAAAAAATTCCTCTAGAAACCATCGCAAAAAATAAGAGCCTCAAGCTCGATGAATTGTTGGAAGAAATGGAAACCATTGCAGCTAGTGGAACAAAGTTAAACCTAGATTATGCCATTGACGAATGGTTAGATGAATACGACCAAGAAGAAATCATTGACTATTTTAAAAGCTGTCAAACATCATCTCTAGATATTGCACGCCAGGAACTAAGTGACAATGACTATAGCTGGGAACAGCTAAAGATCATGCGTATTAAGTTTTTGAGTGTTTATGGAAATTAAAAAAGAAGCTAAACCCACAGCCAATTTCATATCATGGAATAGAAATGAGAATGGTATTTGTGGGCCTAGCTTTTATTAACCAAAGGAGGGTTTGCATTTAGGTTTTTTGGCCAAATGTTGAAGTTACACTATGCATGATTAATTTCACAAAACATTATTTTATTGTTTAAAAATAACTTTGATATTTTTCAAAATCAATTATTTGTTCCTTCTTCACTAAAAAGCACAATAGGGTTTAACAAAATAGTTTTATCAGGTATCATAAATAGTTTAACAAAATACCCAATATCTCCTACACCATTATTTGTCCAATTAAGCTCCTGCTTTTTTGTATACATACATTGTATAATTGGTAAACAATATTTCCCCCGTTTAAGATTAATGAATACACTATCAAAATTATTTTCTCTAAATATACCTTTTAGAATACCATCTGTTTTGCTATTAGTAGAGTGTATTTGAATAATAGTTACTTTATTCTTTTTGAACTTATCTAATAATATTAGAGTGAGACCACTACCAATTGAATACTCAACTAAAGCGGTTGAGATTGGTCTAAATGCATTATAATTAATTGTCAATTTTTCATTTTGGCTCATTGCAGTAATTGCAAATAAGTTATAAAATATTAATATTAATGTTTTCATTTTAATTCTTTTGTATTAACAAATTAATGACACCATATATTGATTTAGTATCTTGAAAGTTCTGACACAACATTTTTATCTAATTCCTTCTCGACTAAAAAGTACAACAGGATTCAATAATATTGTATTGTCAGAAATTTTAAACTGGTTTAAAAAATAGCGAATATTTTCTATGTTATTATTTGACCAAACAAGTTCATTCTCTATATTATAGTAACATTGAAAAATTGGTAAACAATAATATCCTTTTTTAAATTTTATGAATATGCTATCTATATTATTATTCTCAAATAATTTATGAAGTTTATTATTTGTTTCACTATTTGTTGAATGGATATCAAGAATTCTTACTCTATTCTTTTTTGCCTTATGTAATAAAATAAAAGTAAAACTGCTTCCATTAGAATATCCTGCTAATGATTCAGAAATTGGTCTAAAGCTTTTATAATTGATGTTTAAATTTGTATTTTGACCTATCCCATTATTTGTAAATAAATACAATATTGTGAATGATACAATTAATTTAGTTCTCATAATATTCATTTACATTTTATAAACAAATGTGCATTTGCAGGGTTCGATAGTTGAATCGCATCTTTATTTATTTTGCTGTATTTATCAGTGGAATCTTTATTCATGTTTTTATATACAGATGTTTCTTCTAATCCCGCCCAAGCAAGTGCTTTTGATATTGTATTGTCCAAATTCGGATTTATTTGTTTTAATATAGTGCTTATTTTATTGACATAATTATTGGCCATTTCTTCATGATCTCTTTGACTTTGCCTTGGGATGGATGAATATATTGGGAACATTAAATCAAATGCAGTTGTATCATGATTAATGCTTACCATTTCTGTATACTTCCAATAGATATAGCTATGTAAAGATTCGTGTAACATTGTTGCTATAATATAGTCTTGACTCCCATTTAAAAATTTATTATTCAAGTTAATAGATCCCTTAAACTCTGCAAATGAACCATCTGGTATAAATATTGCAACTGTTGAATCACCCATATCATATCTAACTCTATATGTAAGTTTTGGGAATGAATTTTGACCATAGATTTCGTGAATTAATGATGTTATTTGGGAATTTACATCATACATATTTTTCAACGCTTTTTGCGCACAAGGAAATGAGTCTAAATGTGCAATAATGGTGTCATTTGGCGTATCCCAAGCATTTAGTATGAAAAAATCTCCCCCTGCACCTATGCCGCCTAGTCCTGCTTCTTCTGGTTCCAGATATTCCAGTGTTGCTTCATTACTACTTGCAGTTACCGTTAACCAATACATGCATTGTGTTTGTGTTCTTCCTATAACAACACCCACCGTGGGGTCAAAATAACTGTACTCATAATTCCAGCATCGATAACTCACCGTTACGGTGGAAATACGTATATCATTTGTTCTGATAGATTGATGCTTGGCCGTTTGGTTATTGACTGCATGGAGCGTCTGATCAAACATTTGGTACAATCCCTTCAAACTTGCCTGCGTAAATTGGGTGGCTTCTTTATTTCCAAAGGCAGGTAGTTTATTTTGTGGATTGGTTCTATTCAATATTTTGTATTTAATACCTGTTACCGATTCTTGTGTGAACAGTATCATTCCAGTGACTTCCTTTTTTTCATTCACAAGGGGCGTTGCAATGGAACGAAGTCCATTGCTATTTTTTAACACAGCACTCAAATCCCAACTCGGTGAACCTAGTTTTTTTGTTACCGCATTGGCCAACCTATTGCTGGGATCTGTTCTTCTCAATCCTTCTAGGATATTGTTTAAAAATAAATTGTCTGCCCATGGGCCATTGATGTCTTTAAACAGATAGGCAAGTGATGCATCTCTCTGATAAAAATGAGCATTTTGTAAAATTTGCACTTGGTTGGAGAAAAGATCTTTTTTCTTACAGCCAAAATAGAAGCTACACATAGTAAGTCCAATCAAAAAGATTTTTATGGTTGCATAAAGTTTTTTGTGCATGCCTGCAGCTGGTTGTTTCCCCATTGTGGTGATTTTTGATGATCAAAAAATGGACAGGTTTACCCCCATTACGGAGTCTGTAAAAGCAAGAGTAGGGGTCCCCTGAAGACAGAAATCTGTCCGGACAGTTCAAATATATACTAAAAAGACAATTAAATTACCAAAAGTGTAATTATATTTACTTTAAAGACAGAAAACATTTTATAGGTAGGCAAATGTTAGTTTATGGAGGTCTATTGACCTATTTTCCACCGCTCAACACAATAAAACCCTATTTTTTCCGCTTTTTAAAAAGTCAAGCAGCAGTTTTTGTTGCTACGGTGTCAAATGGTTATACCCCCATCATGCAAACCGGTCACTTTTTAAATGCAGTCAGATGCACATTGAAAGTTTACAACCTATTCTGGTGGAAGAAAATAGCCACCTCACGGTGCTCGACTGTACAAGTGGACGGTTGGTATTGAAAGTGTTGGATATACAAGGGAGGCTAGCTAAAACTGTGGTGGCTTCCATGGAAGAGGGGAACCAAAAAATTGCTTTGAATATGAGCGATTTACATAGTGGAGTCTATGTGTTAAATGCTTTTTTTAGAGATTGTTTTATAAAGTCTTTTCGTTTTACCAAACAGTAAAATCCAATTTCCTAAGGTAAAACCGACTGGCCTCACTTCTTAAGAGTGGGGTCTTTTTTCTTTTATACCCGCTTCTTTTGTATTTTCATGTATTGTTGTATTTAATAAATGATTGCTCAACAAAAAATTAAACACCATGGCAATACCTGTAGTTGATTTAGCTGAATTTACCAACGGAACCCCTGAATCTAAAAAGGCATTTATCCAACAACTGGGCCAAGCCTATGAGACTGTTGGTTTTGTAGCCGTGAAAAATCATGGAATACCAGATGAAATTATTGCTAGGCAATATGAATACGTACAACAATTTTTTTCCCTTCCCCTGGAAAAAAAACTACAGTATGAAATTCCTGGGTTAGCTGGTCAACGTGGCTATACCAGTTTTGGTAGAGAACACGCAAAAGGAAGCGAAGCGCCAGATTTGAAAGAATTTTTTCAATATGGACAAACCATTCAAGTAGATTCAAATCCGGCATTGGAAACCTACCCAACTAATGTACAAGTAAAAGAAATCGCCGCTTTTAATGATACCATTTTCAATGCATACCGACAATTTGAAAAAAGTGGTAATGCCCTTTTACAAGCCATCGCACTTTATCTAGGCTTAAATGAACACTATTTTGAACCACACCTAATAAACGGAAACTCTATTTTAAGGTGTATCCATTATCCACCCATTACTGTTGAACCAAAATCGGCTATTAGAGCAGAACAACATGAAGACATCAATTTAATTACCTTACTGGTTGGTGCTTCTGCAGATGGGTTACAAATTTTGACCTTGCAAGGTGAATGGGTGCCAGTTACTTCTTTACCCGAACAGATTGTGGTGAATGTGGGTGATATGCTTCAAAGGCTTACTAATAACAAATTGCGGAGCACAACACATAGGGTGGTTAATCCTGCTAGAGAACACTGGCATACCAGCCGTTTTTCCATGCCATTTTTCTTGCATCCGAGGAGTGAAATGAGCTTGGCTTGTTTAGAT
>JANOYH010000191.1:0-12387 GCA_031428775.1 Bacteroidota bacterium | reverse complement strand
GACATTGCAGCAACAATGATGAACGCAACGCCCAATGTATATTGGTATAATGCCGTGTTTACAAAGGCTCTACCAAATAGTATCACTGTGTCATTAGCGGTAGCATCGTTGCCATCACCAGTTACGGCTTCATAATAAGCTGGAAAAATGGTAGAAGTTATGACGAGGTTATATACGCTATTTGCCCAGTCGTACATTGCCCAACCATTTATCACTTTTTTCGGTGCAGTTTGCATACGAATTATTTTGGTACTTAAAGATAGGGTAATCTTGTATCGGATTAATGGAGGTGTCCAGTATAAATTAACACCAATAGTATTACTCCAACAACAATCCTATACCAACCAAAAAGACGAAATCCGTGTTTTTGTAAAAATCCAATAAAAAACTTGATGGCCAACATGGCTACAATAAAGGCAACTAAGTTTCCCAATCCAAGGGCGATTAAATTATCCTTATTTTGCAATAATTCAGGCGATTCCTTGTAGGCTTTTAGTAATTTATATCCAGTTGCTGCTGCCATCGTAGGTACGGCAAGAAAGAAAGAAAACTCTGCGGCTAAACTTCTGGTCAATTTTTGTTGCATGCCACCAATAATACTTGCAGCACTTCTGCTTGTGCCTGGAATCATGGCCAGACACTGCCAACAACCAATCATAAAAGCTTTAGCTAGACTGATATTCTCTTCTTTTTCAACTGTGTGGGCCTTAAATAATTTATCAATAAATAATAAAATAATACCTCCAAGTAACATGGTAATAGAAACGGTTAGCGGACTCTCTAATAGTTCATCTATCTTTTTTGAAAAGACAAATCCCAATACCAGTGCAGGTATGACGGCAACAACCAGTTTAAGATAAAAATTCCAGTGATTGAGTGGAAAGAATTTTTTCCAATACAAGACCACTACTGATAAAATTGCACCCAACTGAATGGCTACTTCAAACAATTTAGTGAAATTGTCTGAAGCAATACCCATAAATGAACTAGCTATTATCATGTGACCAGTAGAAGAAATGGGCAAAAACTCAGTAAGCCCTTCTACAATTGCGATCACTACAGTCTCGAAAAGGGTCATTTTGATTTTTTAAAGATCGCATAGATTTCTACAAGAAAACCCAAGATAATTAAGATGGGCGCAACAGTAATTCTAACAGTCCCGTACACTTCTTTCGTATCAAAAACATTGGGGTCCGTACTTTTTCCACCACCTAATAAAATAAAACCAAGGGCTATAATAACAGCGCCAATCAACATCCAAGTAAGATTCTCTTTTGCAAATAAAGGAGCCATTTTCTTTTGATCACTCATTATTAAAAATTTAAGTTGTTGTTAGCTGATTTTGTTGCTGATTTTGATAAAATTATAACATCTTTACGATGATCGTACCTTAATAGAGTTCGTCGAGTTTCATTTTTAGGTATTTCAACACAGCACGGTGTGTGCTAAACACTGAAATACCTACACCAAGTACAATCATTCCCCCAAATAGAATTAATGTGAGTTTTACGTCTCTAATGGTGCGTATTTCAGGAGATTGGTTTTCAGCCCATCCTATCAATGCAAACAATAAAACGATGGCAATTACAGAACTGATTAAACCATTGATTACTGCCTTAATATTCATGGGTTTGGCAATAAAGCCCCTTGTTGCTCCAACCATTTGCATGGTTTTTATCAAGAAACGATTGCTAAACATGGCCAAACGGATAGTATTATCAATACTAAAAATGACAATCACGCACAAGATAATGGCTACCACCAGAAAGATTAAACCCATTTTTGAAGCTCGTTCATTGAGGTTGTTTACTAATTCTTTGGGGTATTGTAAGTCGGTTATTTGATTGCCATATACCGACATTAGATCGTCTTCAATTTTTGCTAAACTGTCTTTGTTTACATAAGCAGCTTTTGCAAAAAAGTCGATACTTTCCGGCAACGGATTTACGTCAAGTATCTTGGCCCAGTCTTCATTATTCTCTTTATTCCAGATAAGTTTGGCACTTGCTTTGTCAACATAGACCACATCTTTTGAATAAGATTTTTGGGCTATAAACTGCTGTATCTGGCCAATGGTATCCTTATTCATGGTTCGTAAATAGGCGCTCAATCGAATATCTTCCTTAAAAGCATTACCTACTGAACTAATGTTCAAAAAGAACCAACCCATAATACCCAAGATCAACAATACAAGTGCTACTCCAATAATACTTGAGATATAATTGGGTTTGCTGCGCTTTAAAGAAGATTTTCCAACAACGGCCATAGTTGAGATTTTTGTCTATTAACCATCCAAAATGCAATGGTTACTATTGAGCAAATGTAGGCTTTTGCGTGTTAAACACTTACATTTGCAACCATTCAAAATGGTTTTTTACAGCCCAAATTACCGCTTTAATGCTTTAATAGGGTTAAAGATTTGTTAGAACAATGGAATACGATTTCAGAAAAATAGAAAAGGAACGTCAAAAGCAGTGGATAAATAACCATGCTTACCGTGTCAGTAATACCAGTGCCAAGCCAAAATATTATGTTTTAGACATGTTCCCTTATCCGAGTGGAGCGGGTTTGCATGTTGGGCATCCCTTGGGTTATATAGCTTCTGACATTTTCAGCAGATTCAAACGTTTGAAAGGATATAACGTATTGCATCCTATGGGCTATGACGCTTTTGGTTTGCCGGCAGAACAATATGCTATTGAACATGGTGTACATCCTGCTATAAGCACTGCAAAAAATATAGATACTTTTCGCAAACAAATGGACAATATTGGGTTTTCTTACGATTGGGAAAGAGAAGTACGTACTTGCGAACCCGAGTATTACAAATGGACACAATGGATTTTTTTACAGTTATTCAATAGTTTTTTCAATACCAATAATCAAAAAGCGGAAAGCATTGATTCATTAATTGCTTCATTTGAAAATGTGGGCAATACGCTGTATCCATTTCCTGCGGCAGTCAATTATCAGCCATCAGCGTTTTCTGCGAGTGATTGGAATTCATTCAACGAAAAGCAGCAACAAGAAATATTGATGAACTATCGACTAGCCTTTTGTGGCTATGGTGAAGTGAATTGGTGCGAAGCTTTAGGAACTGTTTTGGCCAATGACGAAGTGGTGAATGGCGTAAGTGAAAGAGGGGGGCATCCCGTTGTGAAAAAGAAATTGCGTCAATGGTATTTACGCATCACTGAATATGCTGATAGGCTGCTTGAAGGCTTGGAAAGTGTGGAGTTCAGCGATTCCATGAAAGAGATGCAGACAAACTGGATTGGTAAAAGTTACGGAGCAGAAATCGACTTTGCTATCAGTGGTATTTCAACAGAAGGGTTGTCATTGAAAGTATATACAACAAGACCAGATACCATTTTTGGTGTTGATTTTATGGTCATTGCTCCAGAGCACGAATTGATTACAATGATCACAACAACGGAACAGAAAACAGCTGTTGATGAATACTGTGCTTATGTGAAAAGCAGGAGTGAACGCGAACGTCAGGCCGAGAAAAAGATTTCTGGATGTTTTACAGGTGCCTATGCAGTAAATCCATTCAATGATGCAAGAATTCCCATTTGGATTTCTGAATATGTATTAGCGGGTTATGGAACAGGAGCCATTATGGCCGTGCCTTGTGGGGATGATAGAGACTTTAAGTTTGCACAATATTTTAATATCCCCATCACCAATATTTTAGGCGATGCGTTTAATGGAACAGAAGCCAATGCAACTAAAGACGCCATCTTACACAATAGCGAATTTTTGAATGGGATTGTGATGCGTGATGCCATAGCCATAGTGAATGATCGATTAGAAAACATGGGAATTGGAAAATCTAAAGTCAATTTCCGCATGCGCGATGCGGCATTCAGTAGACAGCGTTATTGGGGTGAACCCTTTCCTGTGCAATGGGAAAATGGAACTGCTTATCCTTTATCAGAAACGGAACTGCCTTTGTTATTGCCTGAAGTAGAAACCTATTCACCCGGACCAGAAGGCGAAGGTCCACTCGCCAATATTCCTGAATGGGTAGCTAAAGAATTGGAGACCAATACCATGCCTGGATACGCCGGAAGTAGCTGGTATTTTTTGCGTTATATGGATCCGCAAAACAATGAAAGTTTCTGCGATAGAAAAGTGAGCGATTATTGGAATCAGGTGGATTTATATATTGGCGGTACGGAACACGCGGTGGGGCATTTATTATATAGTAGAATGTGGACAAAAGCCTTGTGCGACCTAGGTCATATAAGCTTTGACGAACCGTTTAAAAAATTGTTGAACCAAGGCATGATTCAGGGCTCATCTAGATTTGTGTATCGCTTGAAAAGCACAAAGGAATTTATTTCTTTTGGATTAATACTAGATTTTGATTCGGTAGATAAATTACACGTTGACGTTAATATTGTAGACGGATTTGAGTTGGATACCCATGCTTTTGCAAATTGGAAACCTGATTATGCGGGAGCAAGTTTTCAACTGGAAGACGGAAAATATATCTGTGGTTCCGAAGTGGAGAAAATGAGTAAGAGTAAGTTCAATACGGTTAATCCAGATGAGCTTGTACAAAAATTTGGAGCCGATACTTTCCGCATGTATGAAATGTTTTTGGGTCCTGTTGAACAAAGCAAACCATGGGATACCAAGGGTATTGAAGGGGTGCATCGGTTTATAAAAAAATTATGGCGACTCTTCTACGATGAAATGAAAGGTAGGGTTTGGAATGAGCAAACACCCACTGCCGATGAGCTGAAAATATTACACCGTGCCATCAAGAAAACAGAAGACGATACAGAACGATTTAGTTTTAATACGGCTGTGAGTGGATTTATGATTTGTGTGAATGAGTTGGGCGACTTAAAATGCAACAAACGCGCTATCCTTGAACCATTGTTGGTATTAATCACACCTTATGCGCCACATGTTTGTGAAGAATTATGGGGAGCATTGGGTAATGAAAATTCCATTCTGGATGCAAGCTATCCAGCATTTGAATCTAAGTACGTGATGGAATCATCCAAAGAGTATCCTGTTAGTATTAATGGTAAAGTACGCACCAATATGAGTATTGCGCTAGATGCCACTCAAGAGCAGGTACAGGAAATAGTATTGACTAACGCTACCATTCAGAAATGGGTGGAAGGTAAGCAATTGAAGAAATTCATTTTTGTGAAAGGGAAAATGATCAATCTAGTTATCTAATTGGTCAACTTTTATTGCATTGCTGCACCAAAAATTATACAATTTGTGCATGGAACCATGGATGATAATGTGCAAAGGCAATCATTTTACAAACCTGAAATCTAAGTGTATGTAAAAATATTTATTGGAAAAGCCTATTCCAAAAGCGCTGCTAAAATAAAACGTACAAAACTGTAATTGATACAATGAACAAAGATTTTTATGAAGAGGAAACATTTAACAACTTAGTATTTACAGAAAAAAAGTTGAATGGGAAAGAATACGAAAACTGTATTTTCCTCAATTGCGATTTCACCAAGACCAGCTTTAGCAATACCGATTTTATGGATTGTGAATTTCGAAATTGTAATTTGACGATGGTGGTATTAGAAAATACTGGAATGAAAAATGTTAAGTTCAAAGACAGTAAACTTACGGGAATAGACTTTGGTAAGTGTAATGACTTTTTGTTTGGAGTAGGTTTTGAAAATTGCCTTTTAGACTATTCCAGTTTCTATCAAAAAAAAATGAAAAAGACGAATTTTAAAAATTGTTCTCTTAAAGAAGTAGACTTTACTGAAGTGGATTTGAGTCAGTCGTCATTTGCAGACTGTGATTTGTTGAATGCCAATTTTATTCGTTCAAACTTAGAAAAGGCCAATTTTAAAACAGCAGTCAACTATAGTATTGATCCCGAATTAAATAAACTCAAAAACGCATCATTCAATATTTCAGGTATTTCTGGATTATTGAATAAATATGGGATAGACATTTCATTCGACTGAGGGCAATAGCATCTCAGTTAATACAGGAGCGAAACATTATTTGTCCATTCAATAAAAGGCAATTTTTTCAAAGCAGCTTTTCTTATATTGGTGTCAAATTACACCAAATGAACAAACTGTTATTGTTGCTAGCTGCCATTCTTGCCAACTTTTCTATTTTGGCACAATCCAATGAAACCTATTTTCTGTCCAATCCATGTTTGTCGCCCGACGGACAAACAGTCGTTTTTAGTTTTGAAGGCGATTTGTGGAAGTCCAATTTGGTTGGTGGTGCTGCTAATAGGCTAACTGCCATGCAAGGATATGAAAACAATGCACGTATTTCACCCGATGGGAAATGGTTGGCATTTACAGGCCGTCAAATGGGGAATGCTGATATCTTTCTAATGCCACTTGCTGGTGGAGAAATCAAACAGCTAACTTTTCATAGTGCTAATGATGAGATGAATAGTTGGGGCTGGAATAGCAATACTATTTATTTTACTTCCAATAGAGGAGGGCAGATTTCAGGATATAAATTAACTATGAAGGGAGGCACCCCCGAACGAATTTTTGGGGACCACTATTTTTTATACGATCACGGAATATTTGAGCATCCGAAGACAGGTGATATCTATTTTAACGATACTTGGGAAAGTAGTAATCAGGTAAGCAGAAAGCGTTATAAAGGGCCATTCAATCCAGATATCCAAACATTTAATATCCAAACTAAAGAATACCATAAGTTAACAGATTGGGAGGGAAAAGACTTTGGTGTTTCGATAGACAAAAAAGAGCATGTATATTTTGTTTCGGATGAATCAAATGGTGAGTATAATTTATACTCATTTGAAAAAGGGAAAAAGAAAGCACTAACCAATTTCACTAGTTCAATTAAAACACCTATTGTAAATGCGAATGGGGGGAAAGTAGTTTTTGAAAAAGACTATCAAATCTGGGTATATGATGTAGCAACTGGGAAGTCTGAAAAATTAGCCATTTCATTACTACGAAATAATATTCTTCCTGCAGAGAAAGACTTTGATGTAAAAGGAAGTATCAGCAATTTCGATGTATCGCCAGATGGCAAAAAAATCGCTTTCAGTTCACGTGGAGAACTGTTTGTGGGTGATGTAGAAGGAAAGTTTGTACAACAACTCAAAAAAGAGAATGCAGAGCGAGCATTGGAGGTAAAATGGATGAGCGATAACAAAACCCTTCTATTCAACCAAACTGTGGAAGGGTATTTAAATATTTTCACCATTGCTGCAGATGGTAAAAGCGCTGCAAAGCAAATCACAAAAGATAAAAAAGACAATCGTTCAATTGCTTTCAATAAAACAAAATCAAAAGCTGTTTTTTTGAGTGGAAGGGATGAAGTTCGTTTGTTAGATCTGAAAAGTTTTGAGAGTAAAACACTGGTAAAAGAAGAAATTTGGGCATTCCAAAATTCAGACCCAGGCTTTTCTCCAGATGATGCCTATGTATATTTTACTGCTATCAAAAATTTTGAACAGGATTTACTCATTCATCATATCAAAGAAAATAAAACAATCAATATCACTAATACTGGGATTACCGAATCAAACCCTGTATGGTCGCCTGATGGTAAATGGTTGTATTTTATTTCTAGTAGAACCAAACCTGCTTATCCTTTCGGTTTACAAAATCCTAAAATCTATCGATTACCGTTAGAAAAACTGGATGAACCTTTTAAGAGCGATAAATATGATGAACTTTTTAAAACAGAAAAAAAGGATAGTACTAAAAATGATAGTACCAAGAAATTGCTAGTTGTAGAAGTGAAAGTGGATGTGGAAAATATCATGGATAGGATTGAACAAATAGGACCAAGCTTTGGCGCTCAATATTTGCAAACTGTTGTTCAGAAAGGAGAAAAGACTACAGTATTGTATTCCAGTAATCATGTAGAAGGTAAGCCTGCAATGTGGAAAACAGTTTTGGAGCCTTTTGAAATGCCGAAAACGGAAAAAATTCTAGGTGCTGAGACCAATGGTTTTGACTATGCTGAAGGGAGTGATAAAACATTTGTTCTATTTAATGGGAATATTTATAAGTTAAATCTGGATGGTAACAAAGTTGATCCGGTGAATATTAGTAGTGTTTTTAGAAGAAATCTTTCTGAAGAATTTAATCAGGTATTTTTAGAAGCTTGGGCCAAAGTAGACCAAAATTTTTACGACGAAAAATTCCATGGAATTGACTGGTTAGCCATTAGAAAAAAATATGAAGTCTTTCTTCCATTTTTAAATAATAGGGCTGATTTGAGAACATTACTTGCTGATATGTTGGGTGAATTGAATTCATCGCATCAAGGATTTAGTTCAAATGGAGAAGAAGAACAAGTGAAATTGGTTAACCGCACCATGGAAACAGGAATTGTATTTGAAAATACGGAACCGTACAAACTGAAGTATGTTTTAAGGAATAGCAATGCCGATAAAAAACAAATTGAGCTGAAAGCGGGCGACCTTTTAGTGAAGGTTAATAACGAGCCAATAGACCAATCAATAGATAGAAACTTTTATTTCAGTAAGCCTTCACTAGATAAAGAAATCAATTTGCAGTTTCTCAGAAATGGGCAAGCGATTGATGTAAAAATACATCCACAAACTAGTCTAGGACCTAGTTTGTACGATGAGTGGATTTATCAAAACCAACTGAAAGTAGACGAGAAAAGCAAGAAAAGAATTGCCTACCACTGTATGAAAAATATGGGAACAGACGAGTTAGATAAATTTCTGATTGATATGACCCAAGACTTTTATAAAAAAGACGCCATGATATTGGATCTGCGTTATAATACTGGTGGAAATGTACACGACGAGGTATTGAAATTTCTTAGTCAACGTGCCTATCTAAAATGGAAATACCGTGAAGGGCAGCTGACCATTCAATCTAATTTTGCGCCGGCCGACAAACCCATCGTATTGTTGATAAATGAGCAATCATTGAGTGATGCTGAAATGACAGCAGAAGGATTTAAAGCTTTGAAGCTTGGAACAATCATTGGTACAGCCACTTATAGATGGATTATTTTTACTAGTGGTGCTGGACTAGTAGATGGTTCTTTTGTTAGATTGCCCAGTTGGGGTTGTTATACCCTTGATGGAAAAGATTTGGAAAAAACAGGTGTAGAGCCGGATATTTCTGTGCCAATGAATTTTGTAGATAGGGTCAATAAACAAGATCCACAATTGAATAGAGCAATTGATGTTATCTTAAAACAGTTGAAATAAGAGAATTTTGCAAGTATTTGAGCTAATTGTGTAATATTTTTTTGATCAACTTACGCAACTTTATGTTCTGGAAATGAAAGAACCAGATGTGTGAAAATGAGAAAAAAAATGCTAAATGATCCGGCTATACATCTAACATACCCTCCTGAGAAAAATTTTTATCATATAGAAAAAAGGGAAGTAAATCCAAATGAAGATGGTTCATTAATAGTCATTTGTCCTACTAATGAAAAATGTGAAAATAGCCTTGATTTAGCAGATGATAGTGGCGAATAATCAACACTGTATATTCCTTTATTCAAGCCATAAATAAATTGAAAAAGTATAGTATGAAAAAATCATCTAAAGAATTGAAGCATCCAAATAGCTCATCTAAAAAGGGCACTATTGAAAATGAGTTTAAAAAGTCAAGTAAAGAAAATAAAAGTGGGCCAAAAGATCAACCACCTTTGAAAATAATTGGAGATGAATTTGAATTTGATTCAACACCATTTTCAGCTTTTGAAGATTTGACTGGATCTGTTAAAAACCAAGGATAAGAAATAGGTTACTTTGCTGTTGTACTGATCAGACTAAAATTTATACATGGAAATCTTAAGTAATAATCAAATGAAGTTATCGGTAAGTTGTTTAACCATTTTATTAACCTTTTTTATGATTTTTAATACTTCAAAAATTGAAGCACAGGCATTGAAAACAGTAAAACATGTGGATATAAAAAGTTATGCAGGCAAGTGGTTTGAAATTGCAGCCTATCCTCAACATTTTCAAAAAGGATGTCATTGTACTACTGCTGAGTATACCATGACGGATAAGGGTTATTTGATTGTAGAAAATAAATGCAACAAGGATAGTATTACTGGAAAATTGGTTTCTATCAAGGGCAAGGCATTTGTGGAGAAAAACGCAGATAATGCAAAATTGAAAGTGCAATTCTTTTGGCCTTTCAGAGCTAATTATTGGATTATTGACTTGGCAAATGATTATAGTTATGCTGTTGTTAGCAACCCCAATAGAAAATACCTTTGGATATTATGTAGGGCGCCTAAAATGAATGCTCAAACATATCAGAAAATTTTAAATAGACTTGCTGAAAAAGGATTTGATTTAGCAAAACTGGTGACTACGCCACAAATTTTGAATTAATTATTCGAAGTTTTTAATACTGTCGGATTGGATAATTCTTTTACCAATTTTATTTTGCTCCCTAGCATAGAACAACATGCATTTTGAAATAGCATGTGCTGAAACAGATTGAAACTTTTTAAGTGGACCTAATAGTATGTGATTCAGTATTCCATTAATACTTGCAGCAATTTTTTCAGCAGACCTGTATTCTTTTCTATTGCCTGTTATCAAGGCAGGGCGGAAAATGCATAAACTTTCGTATCCAATGAGGGACAATTGCATTTCCATTTCAGCCTTTACTTTGCTATAAAAAAACAGGGAATCAGCACTTGCTGCCATCGCACTAATCACTAAAAATTGTTTACTGCCATTTTCAAATTGAAGTTTGGCAAATTTGACTGGATATTCAAGATCCACTTTTTTGAAAGCCTCTTTGGTCTTTGCTATTTTGATGGTAGTGCCCAAACAACAAAATACATCGTCTGCAAGAACTGCTTTATCATATTGGTCAAAATCAATGACTAGTTCAAATAGTTTGGGATGTTTGATGGCTAAACTCCTCCTGGAATACACATAAACAGTTTGATAATCACTACTATTCAAGAGCAATTTTAGCAAATGGCTTCCTGTTAAACCGGAGGCTCCTATTAAAAGGGCAGATTTCTGATTCAAGATTCAAATTTTATCAAAGCTAATGATAAATACTATTTTGTAGATTTGATGTGTATGTCCAACGATAATTTGAATAATGCACCTGAAAATCTCACTCCAGCCGATAAGGAGTTTGAGAATACCATTAGGCCTAAAGAGATAGATGATTTTTCGGGCCAACCACAATTGATAGAAAACCTGACCATTTTTATCAAAGCAGCAAAAATGCGTGGCGAAGCATTGGATCATGTGTTGTTTCATGGTCCTCCGGGTCTAGGAAAAACAACTTTAAGCAGAATTGTAGCGAATGAATTGGGGGTTAATATTAAAGAAACATCTGGACCTGTCATTGAAAAGCCAGGCGATTTGGCGGGCTTACTTACTAACTTGCAACCAAACGACGTGTTGTTCATTGATGAGATTCATCGATTGAGCACTGTTGTGGAGGAATATCTTTATGCTGCTATGGAAGACTTTAGGATTGATATCATGATTGATACTGGTCCAAATGCCCGTAGTATTCAAATCAACTTGAATCCTTTTACCTTAGTTGGGGCAACAACAAGAAGTGGTTTATTAACCGCGCCACTTTTGTCGCGATTTGGCATTAAATCGCGTTTAGAATATTACAATGCAGAAACCCTAAAGAAAATCATTGAGAGAAGTGCTGCCATCTTAAATACAGAAATCTCTTCAGATGCTGCAGGTGAAATTTCTAGGAGGAGTAGGGGAACACCACGTATTGCCAATGGATTATTGAGAAGGGTGCGCGATTTTGCTCAGGTATTAAATGACGGAACAATTGATTTGGGCATCACACAGCATGCGCTGAAAGCGTTGAATGTTGACGAGCATGGTTTGGATGAAATGGATAATCGAATATTAGCGGCCATTATAGACAAATTCAAAGGAGGCCCTGTTGGATTAACAACAATAGCCACTGCCGTTGGAGAAGAGTCGGGCACCATTGAAGAAGTGTATGAACCATTTTTAATTCAGGAAGGATTTTTACAAAGAACACCAAGAGGTAGGGAAGCTACTTTAAAAGCTTATCAGCACTTAGGGCGAGAAGCCATTAATAGAGGCGGAACACAGACATTATTTAGTTAGCTTGTGCTTCCCCTCCCTTTGTCAACAAGGTTTGCAAGGCAAAAGGGGAAGCTGGTAGAAGGTATATGAAATCCTGAAAAGTACAGATTAAAAATGTATATTTAATAGTTTCATATAATGCACACGAATTGAAATCTAAAAATAAAATACCAGAAATAGAAAAGGAGCTGATCAAGTCTCCAAACCATTTTCCAGTTGTGGGCATTGGCGCATCGGCAGGAGGGCTAGATGCTTTTAAAAAATTATTGAAAGCCATCCCGGAAGACTCTGGTATGGCATATGTTTTGGTTCAG
>JANOYH010000190.1:0-38775 GCA_031428775.1 Bacteroidota bacterium | reverse complement strand
CCATGCTAATAAGCTTGGTGTGATGTCGAAATGTGTTGAAATGGAAGAAAATTTGGCAGTTCTTTTTAGCATGGATGAATAAATGATGAGTGGTACATGGTATCGGTCTAATTTGCTGGTCATGGGTATTTCAGGCATACGGTGGTCGCCTGTTATTAAAAAAACAGTATTGTTGAAATCTGGCCTCGACTGAAATTCGCGAATAAAATTACCAATAGTTTCATCTGTATATAAGATGCTGGCGTATTGATTGGCATAATTTCGGTATTGTTTCTTTTTTGTTTCACTAAATTTTAACTCATCCATTCTAGATTCAAATCTTTGTAAATATTTTGGTTGATCATTGATCAAGAAAGGATTATGTGTTGATACTGTTAGTACAATACTTAAACTTGGCTCTTGTACAACTTTATTTGTAGCCAAAAAATGTTGAAAAACTGCTTGATCGCCATATCCCCAAGAAAATCCATTGAGAGAGGGCATTTTACTAAAGCTTATTGGGAATGACTTTTCATCATATATAGTATGAACATTATTATTCTTCAAAAATAAATCCATATCATCAAAATGTGCATCCCCGCCATAATAGAAAGAGCTTCTGTAACCATTGCTTTCTAATAAATTGACCAAAGAAAAGTGTTTGGGCATTTGATTTCCCAGTTCCGTAAATCCATTTTTTGCAAATGGTAAAGAAGAAATCAGGGAAGGTAACACTGCAAATGTTCTTCCACCTTCGCTCAGAAAATTTTCCCAGTAAAGGCTTTTAGAAGCAATTGAATCAATGCTTGGCGTGAAATTACCCAGATATGCACCACTATTAGTAAATGCTCTTCCTAAGCCTTCAACAAGAATGAGAACTATATTTGGTTTTTGCGGCGATATTGAAAAGAACGGAGATAAAACGTCTACTGAACTATCAAATGGATGAAGAAATGGGAATGCCTTTTCGTCAATATACTTGTGTTCAATAATTTTTTCATGTGCATTTTCAATTTGGTCAATATTCAAATAGTTGACTGCATAAATGTCAATTGTTTCATTAGTTGGGAGAAAATGTTGTAAGGTAGCTTGTAAAAAATAGGCCGATTTATTGATGGATAGGTTATTTGAAAATTCTTGTCCAGGTTTCAAGTTTTGAATGAAGCTTGAAATTGTATTGTTAAATGAAAGCATGGTTATTAGTACAAATATGAATTGAAACCAACCCTTGGGTTTAATTTTCTTTGGAAGATAAAGAAATACAAGTATGGTAATTACTATGGTAACTAGGAGAATCATCAAGAGTGATTTTGGTACACCCCCAGACGCGCCAACTGTTTGTTTTAGCTCGGTAACACTATAGCCCCATATATCGGCGCCCAATAAAACAAGTGTGCTTATATAATATTGTGAAAGAGCCAATTGAGTAAGTAGTAGTAAAATTGAAAGTAGCATAAAAATGTTTCTTGCAAAACTTTTGTGTATTAAAGAACATAAGAGATAAAGTGGAAATAAATACATCACTACTTGAAGCCAATAAAAAAAATCTTTTGCATATCCTGTTAAGATTACTTTTCCAATCAAGCTTGGAATTCCATGAGCAAAAATGTTGGCGATTAATTCAAACAATCGTGTGAATATTAAGAGTCCTCCTAATATTAGTGCCAATGGTATATACTGTATGGTGATTTGAGTGATTGATTGGTATAGCCTGTTTAATATTGGTAGAACCGACTTTTCAAAAAACCAAATTGGTTCTTCTTCCTCTATTGTTTTTATTATTGGATTAGCGCTATTAGTAATACTTGGAATAACAACTAATTTATTTTCAGCAATTTGAACTGGCAATTCCTTTACTTTCTTTTTATGAAATCCCTGCCTGGTCATCTCGCCCCAACCTTTCTTCTTTTTCATTAAATCTACATAGCCTTGTATACCGCTCCAGACAACAAATGGATGAAAATAGAAAGGTTCAGCTAAACCCGTTAACAATAATCGAAAAATGTCAATTCTTCTTTTATATTGGTTAAAGGAAAATACTTCCATTAAGATAGCAAATGCAGAATAGAGGTATCCAAAAAAAATAATAAATAGGAAAAAGCTGAAAAAGAAAATCCAATCGATATAGCCCGTTAAAGCAAAAACAATAAAAACAATAAATCCAAAAAATTCAATTAAAGGTGCACACATTTCAAATAAGAACCAATAGGGGTAACTAAGCATACCTAGCATCCGATATTTCGGATTAAAGAACATGATTCGGTGAAACTTTAATGTTTCATAAGTTCCTCGTATCCATCTATTCCTTTGTCTACCTAAAATGGTGTGGGTACTTGGTACCTCAGTCCAACACAATGGATCAGGAATATAGGTTACCATATAGTCTTCCTTCTTTTCCTCCATATATCTACGCATTCTAACTACAAGTTCCATGTCTTCGCCAACGGTATTGTGGTTATATCCGCCACAAGCAATGGCAATTTCTTTGTCGAATGCACCAAATGCACCGGAGATAAGCATTAGTCCATTCATCCTACTCCATGCCATTCTACCTAAAATGAATGCACGGATATATTCTAGTATTTGCATTCTGGGTAAAAAGTCCTCAGCCAATATAACCCTAATCAATCGTCCTTCTTCAATTTCACAAGAATTGGCTACACGTATTACACCACCAGTAGCAATGACCCTTTTATTGGTTTGTTCCATAAAAGGTTTTACCATTTTTAATATGGCGTCTTGTTCCAAAATGCAATCAACATCAATACAAACCAAATAATTTTTTGAAGAGATATTGATGCCCACATTTAAAGCATCGGCTTTGCCTCCATTTACTTTATCAACTACAATAAGTTTTTGATAAATATTTTTTCTGCTTTTGTAAATTCCTTTAATTTCTTTGGTTTGAATCTTTTCGTCTACAAACAAATCAATTTTGATCAAATCATATGCTTTGATGAGTTTCTCAAGGCAGTCGTCTTTACTTCCGTCGTTTACTATGATTACTTCTAGATTTGTATAGAAAATGGCTAACAATGAGCGAACGTTTTCAACAATTGTTTTTCCTTCATTGAATGCAGGAGCAATAATACTTACAGTTGGAGAATGTACTGAAGCAGCAAGTAAGCGGTAGTCGGTAAATCGATTTTTATGTAAATACTTTTTTGTTTCACCAATAGAGAAAAGACCTAGGAATATGTATGACAATAGCAAGAAAGCGGAATAGAAGAAAATGCCATAAGTAAGGGTATAGTATAATATTTCAGTGATCATTTTCCAATTCATGATACAGAAGTTACCTGTTTAAGAATACGAGCGTATGGTTCTGGAATAAGCTTACTCTTTTCATTTAAAATAGTCAATCCCCTTTTACTGCATTTATTTAAAGCGATGGCAGCTTTTAATTTAATGGTATCATTCGGATGATCTAGCATTAATTCCAAATCTGGTATTTCTTTTTCAGTGGCAATATTTTGAAGCGCATCAAGAATTAAGAGCTGTTCATTTGGAGAGGCCAGTTTAAAATGACCTACTAAAATTTGTGGTGTATTAATTGTTTCAAGTTGAATGATTGTTTTAACAGCTTGGCTTCGAACCATGTTAGAAGAATGTAGTAAACAGGATTGAATGAAAGCTTCCATAGCGTAGAGATGATATTCAAATGCTAGTCGAATGGCAAATACCACAACCGTTTCGTTATTTGATTTGAGCCAATAGGGGATTTTTAAAGTGAGGCCTTCTTTATCAGGATATAATCTTAATTGTTCAAGTAGTTTAATCTGTTGCCAATCAGTGATGGGATGTGAAATTATTTCAAGAAATGTTAAGCCTCTGAATCCAATAAGGTGTATAACACCCATTTGTGCTTCCATCCGTATAAATTCATTTTTGTTATTAGTATGTTGATAGATGGTTTCGTAAATATCCCTTTGTTCCATCATGTACAATTCTTGAATACCTCTTGCTTGAATATGCCAAGCTTTATTTTTCTTTAATTTTTTTAAAGAATAACTTTTTAATTCCAATTCAGCATATAGAAGTACAATTTTTTCTGCTACCTCTCCTGAATAATTTTGTTTACTTCTTATGAGTTCATCAATGGTATGACGCTTTGCTACATTAGTTGTGAGGAGTGTTTTTAGTTTCTTTTGCATTTTTATAGTTGCAGTAGAGTCCTCAATAATGATATGTGATATCAAAGGGTCTATGATTGCTTTAATTGTTTTGAGCTGATTAAAAACGGATTTCTTTTTAGCAAGGTGTAGGTAAATGGTAGCAACTACCAATAAAATGGCGATTCCCATTATTTTTACTAAAAAGAAAAGTATATCTGGATTAAGCAATTTATCTAATGAGCTAACATTAGCTAATAAATACACATTTTCAAGTGATGGGTTGTGATAAAATGTTATTTGAATGAAATCAACCATTCGTAGTGCTAGATAGTATCTTTTCTTAAAGTTAGCATTATCTCCTATTTGATTTTATCCTTTCTTTCTTTTTACCTATTTTAAGGTCTTAAAACTATTTATATGCATAAAATCTATTTAAAAAATTTGTTAGCTTTCTTTCTCTATTTTATTGTAGCAATTCCAATTGTAGAAGCACAATCAGTGATTGATTCAATTGTGTTGGAAGGCAATAGCAGGTCACAATTAGTGCCGTTGGCAAAGGAATTAATAGATGGAATTGGTCCAAGACTAGTGGGTTCTCCCAATATGAAAAAAGCCAATGATTGGGCGGTTGAAAAATATACAAGTTGGGGAATTACTGCACGTAATGAGCAATGGGGAGAATGGAGGGGATGGGAGAGAGGAGTATCTCATATTGACATGGTGTATCCGCGCATTAAAAGCTTAGAAGGGATGCAACTAGCATGGAGTCCTAGTACCAAAAGAAAAGGCAGTACAGGTGAATTGGTCATCTTACCAGATTTAGCAGATTCACTTGCTTTTGCTGCATGGTTGCCAAACGTGAAGGGTAAATTTGTATTGATCTCTATGAACCAACCAACAGGCAGGCCAGATTATAACTGGCAGGAATTTGGGAGCAAAGCATCGTTCGATAAAATGAAAGCCGATCGAAGTGCACAAACCGATGCTTGGCGTAAGCGTATTAGTAAGACTGGATACACCAGCAGAACCTTGCCTGTTGCTTTAGAAAAAGCGGGAGCTATTGGGATTGTGATGAGTAACTGGTCGTCTGGTTTTGGAGTGAATAAAATCTTCAGTGCCTATACTAAAAAGGTTCCTACGGTAGACATTTCGCTAGAGGATTATGGTCTTTTGTATCGTTTAACCGAATCTGGTGCTGCACCAAGAATAAGTGTTCGTGCAGATTCAAAAGAGCAAGGTGTTGTGCCCACTTTTAATACTATTGCAGAAATCAAGGGTACCGAAAAACCCGAAGAATATGTAATGTTATCAGCACATTTTGATTCTTGGGATGGGGCTGCAGGTGCAACAGACAATGGCACTGGTACCCTTACCATGATGGAAGCTATGCGGATCTTGAAAAAAATGTATCCCAATCCTAAGCGTACCATTTTAGTAGGTCATTGGGGCAGTGAAGAACAGGGTTTGAATGGGTCAAGGGCTTTTGTGGAAGACCATCCTGAAATTGTCAACAACCTACAAGCATTGTTTAATCAAGACAATGGAACGGGTAGGGTAGTGAATATATCTGGACAAGGATTTGAAAAAGCCAAGGATTTTATTCCTCGTTGGTTGTCGAAGGTTCCAGATACCATTAAAAAGCAAATTGTTACTAGTTTTCCTGGCACACCTGGGGGTGGAGGTTCAGATTTTGCTTCATTTGTTGCAGTAGGAGCTCCAGGTTTTTCTTTGAGTTCATTAAATTGGTCTTATTTCAATTATACTTGGCATACTAACAGAGATACTTATGATAAGATTGTGTTCGACGACGTAAAAAATAATGCAATTCTAGCTGCAATTTTGGTGTACATGGCATGTGAAGATCCAGAAAAAACTTCAAGAGAAAAAGCAGTATTACCTGTTAATCCATCAACAGGAAGGGTTGCCACTTGGCCAGCTCAAACCAAGGCAACAAGAAAGGGTGGAATTGATTAAAAGATCAAATAAATTAAAATTAGTAAATGACAAAAGCGGTTAAGGTTATTTAAATTGGGCAATCCAGTCTTGTCAATACCTTCTTTTTATTGAATGGGTGGATGCTTAGTAATAAGTATCCACCTCCATTCACTGATTTAATTCTTTTGCCACCACTGATATCATGCAAACCAATGGTAAGTGGTCCCATTTTTATAGCAGCACCAATCCATACTTGGCCTTGTGAATTATATTGCATGGGCAAATAAAATCCCCATAAAATATTTTCCCATCTCGGAGTTATGGTAAGGAGATTAGTTTCTCTAGTTCTTAAATGTTTGTAATTAGCTGTAGAAAATAAATTCATGTTCAATGCTGCATTGATGGCAAAATGGTTGCCTAGATTTTTGTCGACATTTAAAATAACCCTAGTGGGTTTGCTGATGACAATAGTATTTGACAAAGAATCGTACGAATTGAAAATGGTTTTGAGTGTGTCTTTTAAATCGATGAGAGAACCAATATTGTTAAATTTATTTTCAAGCGTAGCATAATCAGTAATGATTGACGGTTCAGAATAGCTTGCTGATGTGGTGCTTGGTTTAAAACTGTTATTGCCAATATCCATAATACTCAAACCGATTTTCCAATCATAGGCAAGTGGGTGATAAATTCCCCCCTCTTCAACAGCATCTTTGTAAGTAGTAAATTCAAGACCAAGACTAAGTCCAAAATTTGTTTTCGAATTTTTAAGAAATGCTTTTGCGGTAGCTGCATTTGTGCTACTAGCGTTTGCGTCGTAATTTTCAGAATAACCGTATTCCAATCTACCATCAACAAAATAGTAATTAGTATCTAGGCCATTTCTAATTTCACTTGTAGCAACCCTATTCGATTTTGCATACATTCCAGAAATGGCTCTTGAAATATTGAGGTTAATTCCTCCTGTTAGTCTACTATTGGAAGTAGCGATAAGTTCTTGTGAATAATTCAAATTCACTTCAAGAAAACCTGCGTGGGTCATATAGCCACCCAAAGGTGGGTTTGACCTATTCATCTTTAAAAAACTGTAGAATGTAGTAATGGTGTCGCTAAAAGCAACTGGGTTAATTTTGATATGGTCATACATGCGTCCTCTAAAAGCAATGGAGAAAGCTTGTTTGTTATTGGGTTGGAATTGAAAACTAAATAGATTCAAGTCAGTGCTTTGGTGTCCAAAATAACTATTGGTTCCATCGTCTACGTTTAATACAGTATTTCCCGGATTCTTATAGGAAAAATTTTCTAAATTAAGGTGATTGGTACTAATGGTAGTTTGGCTAGACAAAATGTTAAGGTCCCATTTATATACCGAATTCACGCTTGAAGCAGGGTTATTAAAAATGTTCACTGCACCTGCATAAGGAGAGCCATGGCTTGCATGGTATTGCTGTGCCATTATTTTGTTGATGGTAAGAAATAGACTGAAAAAACAAGTTGATAAAACAATTAATCTCATGTTCATATTCAATTGATACAAATAATGCCTGTTCGTTGCTTTTAGATTGATCATTTTCAACATGTTTCCAACTAATTCAAAGAAATAGTTCAGTTGGAATTGGCAAGAAACGATAAAATAGTGAAAAAATTGAGTTAAACTGCAAAGGTTTTAAGACCAAAATACGTCTAACCCTCAACTAACTGCAGTTTGAGCGATCAAGAATTAATTCTTTTATTGAAAAAAGGCAATGAACAAGCTTTTAAAGTGCTGGTTGAGAACTGGCAGGCTATGGTATTCAATACTGTATTGGGAATGATACAGGATGTACAAGAATCAGAAGATTTGAGCCAAGAAGTATTCATACAAGTTTTTCAATCTATGCAACAATTTAGAGGCGATTCAAAGTTATCAACTTGGATTTATAGGATTGCAGTTAGTAAGTCGCTCGACTGGACCAGAAAGAAAAAGGCAAAAAAGAGGATTAACATCATGAAGTCTTTGATTGGTTTTGGTTTCAAAGATGCAGAGCCAAGTGAGTTTGTGCATCCAGGGGTATTAATGGAGAATAAGGAATCAGCCATTGTGTTATTTAAAGCAATGCAGTTGTTGCCAGAAAATCAGCGTGTTGCATTAACACTAATTAAAGTGGAAGGATTAAGTTATGAGGAAGTAGCGGCTGTAATGGAATTGACGGTAAAAGCTGTAGAGGCTTTGATGCATCGTGCCAAAGAAAATTTAAGAAAACGTTTGAAAGAATATTATTTAAAAACATAAATAGGGAATATGGAATCAAAAAATCTACCCGAAAAAATTGAAGCGACCATACAAAGTTTGAATGGGATTCAGCGTGTTGCCCCAATGCCATTTTTTTATACCAGACTTCGAGCAAGGATGGAAAAAGAAAAAAATACTGCACCAATTTCTTGGATGCCCTTGGGAAAACCAGTTTGGTTGATTGCTACACTTTTTGTGTTCTTGGTTTTAAATGCCATCATGATTAAGCAATCGTCAAATGCAAAAAACAAGCAATTAAGCGCAAGTGAAACACCTTCCTTGCAAAGTTTTGCAAGTGAATTTGAATTAAACAATACCTCAAACTATTGATGCCTAAATCATGAATACAATAATTAAAAATAGGTTGTTAAGTTCACTGGTAGTATTGCTTTTAGTGGCAAATATGGCTGCCATGGGATTCTTTTGGTGGCAACGATTTAAGGATAATTCAATTGATTTTGTTAGTAAAGAGGGTCTTGGTGCATCTGCCTTTTTGATTGACAAACTAAAATTCGATAGTAGCCAATTAGTTTCTTTTAAAGCAATCATACAATTGCATCAACAAAAAATTAAATGGAGTAAAGACAGTATGCACCTTGCAAAAGATGCTTTTTTTGAACTACTAAGTAAGGATACTGTTTCTGAACAAGAATTGCAAACTGGCGCATCATTGTCGGCTACGAAACATGCAAAATTGGATAGAATTACTTTTGATTTTTTTAAATCAGTTCAGTCAATTTGTACCCCTGAACAAAAACTCATTTTTAAAGAAGTTATTAAAGAAGCTTTAAGAATTATGGGAAGACCTGCACCACCTCCAGGTTTAAGACCTAGACCCATGGATAGGCCTGAAGGAGGGAGGGAACCTATTTTAGAGGAAACGCCCACAAATGAACAACCCAAAAGGCGTGAAGTTCATCAACCTCAAAAAGTTGAAACTAAAAGTGAAGCTATAAAAGACGACCGGTTAAACAGAACAATGAAGAAATTAAATCAGGAATTATCCCTTGATGCACTACAACAAGAAAAAGTGGAAGAAGCATATGCGATTTTCTTTGCAGCCATGGATCAAATACATGCAAAAGCTTTGCCTGAATTAGAAGAAGGGCCACCACCTATGCCTACAGAAGAGGAAAAAATAGCGCGTAAAGAGTTGGCAAAAATTAGGGATCGAAAAATTGAAAAGTCTTTAACTGATGTACAGTTTAAGAAATATCAAGAACTCGAAAAAACCATGCGACCTCCACAAAGGCCAGAAGCTGCCCCCAACAATTTTTGATGCATGCTTAAAAAAACATATGTTGAAATGCTTGTAAAAAAAGACCCCTGTAGAAACAGGGGTCGTCTTCGATTGCTTGCCATATAAGAAAAATCTTTATTCTATGTTGTGGTCAATCCTTTTTACTTTTCTACCCCCTACTGATTGACATTGTAAAGATAGGGGATTATCAAGTAATCATAGTAATAAATTTAATAATTTAACATATTTATTTATTTTTTATGTAAAAATATGATAAAATTACCTAAAAACATTATGTAATAATAAAATAACATATGTTTATTTAATACGAGTTTTAGAATTTATGAGTGTATTTAAAATTTATTGTGTTGATAATCAATTAATTTTTCCTGGATATACTTTTAGAGCGGATTCTAGGCAATCCATGGCTTTATTTATGTTATTTATATTTAATACATAAGCTAATCGTACTTCTTGTTTTCCTAAGCCTTCAGTGCTATAGAATCCAGTTGCTGGTGCCAACATAACGGTTTCACCATTTTCGCTAAAGCTTTCAAGAAGCCATTGACAAAAAATGTCTGCATCATCAATGGGTAATTTAGCAATGGCATAGAATGCTCCGCCTGGATTTGGACAAAAAACGCCCTCCATTGCATTGAGTCTAGCTACGATTAAATCCCTTCTTGATTTATATTCTGCTTTTGTGGTGTCAAAATAATCTGTGGGAAGGTCAATTGCCGCTTCACCTGCAATTTGTGCAAAGCTGGGTGGACTCAACCTAGCTTGAGCAAATTTCATCACAGCGTCCAATACTTCTTGGTTTTTACATACGAATGCACCAATCCTGCCTCCACAAGCACTATATCGTTTGCTAATAGTATCCATGATGACCACATGGTTATCAATACTCGTTAAATGCATGGCACTGGTTTGTGTTCCTTCGTAACAAAACTCTCTATAAGCTTCATCCGAAAACAAATACAGGTCATGCTTTAAGACTAATTCCTTCAGCTGTTCCATCTCTTCTCTACTATACAAATAGCCTGTTGGGTTATTAGGATTACAGATGACAATGGCTTTTGTTTTTGCAGTGATTTTACTTTCAAAATCAGCTATTGGAGGTAAGGCAAAACCATTTTCAATATGGGAAGTAATGGGTACCACATGAACGCCAGCTGCTACGGCAAATCCATTGTAATTTGCATAGAATGGT
Source organism: Bacteroidota bacterium (assembly GCA_031428775.1). Taxonomy (GTDB): domain Bacteria; phylum Bacteroidota; class Bacteroidia; order Chitinophagales; family Chitinophagaceae; genus Sediminibacterium. The sequence goes on along the minus strand of JANOYH010000190.1, from coordinate 28,021 downwards.
TCAGGTATGATGACTTCATCGCCAGCGTCTAGGCAGGCCAAAAAACCAAATTGGATGGCCTCACTTCCGCCTGTTGTTATAATTATTTGGTGGTGATTCACTTCAATACCTACCGATTTGTAATAGTCTACCAACTTTCTGCGGTAGCTTTCGTTTCCGGCACTGTGACTGTATTCCAACACCTTGAAGTCGCTATTGCGAACCGCATCCAACACCATTTTTGGGGTATCAATGTCGGGCTGGCCAATATTCAAATGGTATACCTTAATTCCCCTTTTCTTAGCTTCTTCTGCAAAAGGAACTAATTTCCGGATGGGCGATGCGGGCATTTCTTGTCCGCGTTGACTAATAGTTAACATGCCACAAAGATAATAAGCCGAGTGAGAAACTGAGTTATTTTGTCTTTGGCTTATTTGCTTGATCTAGCTTAGCTTTTGTTTCAGCATCCATCAATACTTCGCCTTCCACAGTTAATATATAGGGTTGTGTACTATTGGCAAATTTTACATTGACAGATTTCTTGAATACACCAGAGGTAGCAGCATTATAAGTTACTTTAATGGTAGAAGTTTGTCCCTTTGCAATGGCAGTCTTAGGATATTCAGGTGCTGTACATCCACAATCAGCCTGCGCAAACTCAATCACAACGGGCTTTTCAGAGATATTTTTGAAACTGAATACCGTACTAGCCGGCACGCCCTTTTTAATCTTACCAAATTTATGGACCTGGGTTGTAAATTTTACTGCATCTTGAGCAATACCAAACTGAGTAATAAATAGGGCAGCAATAAATAATAATTTCTTCATTATTTCTAAATTGATAAAAGTTAATTAGTTCTTTGTTGGAGTTGGTTTATTGGTTACTGGTGCTGTTGTTGATGTTGTTGTTGATGTTGGGGCTACTTCTTGAATACCTTCACCTGTAAAAGTGAGTTTCTTGGTATATCCTCCAGAAAAAAACACATCTGTATACCTAGTAAATGAGCCTACAACAGTGCTATTAAAGCGGATGGTCATTTTGGCTGTTTGACCTGGTCCGAATTTTTCATTAGGCGTAAAACTAGGAGTGGTACATCCACAACCGGGCTGCGCTTGAAGAATGGACAAAGTATCTTGGCTGATATTTTTGAATTCGACTATGTATTCTACCGGTTTGCCATAAGCAATTTTACCAAAATTGTAGGCATCATTTTTAATGTCAAGAACCGTAGTCACTTCTTTTGCAGTTGCTGTGGGAGCCACTGCTGTCTGACTAAAAGCAGTTCCAAAAGCAAAAAAAGCCATTGCCAGCACCATTATCTTTTTCATATTTCAATAATTTTGGCTTAAAAGTACCGATTCTTATTTTTTAGAAACAAATCGAAAGCATTTTTTTTGTAAATTTTACCTATTATATTCGCTTTTAAGGGCAAAATTGGGTTTATTGGAATAAACTGTAGAAAAATAACCTTTTCAGTAAAACTAATTTCTGTTAGTCTTTTCAGCTTCTAACGTTATTTTTGTGCTATGGAACCAAACACTTCTTTGGAACAGACCAGTGACATGCTTTCTTTTGATGGATTTAGAATGGCGGTACTGGACGACTATCGATTTGCTGTTATCAGCAGAGAAACAAGCCTTCTCGGCAGACGAGAAGTACTAACTGGCAAAGCCAAATTTGGCATTTTTGGAGATGGCAAGGAAGTGGCTCAAGTAGCTATGTCCAAGTTTTTTCAACAAGGCGATTTTAGAAGTGGCTATTACCGCGACCAAACTTTTATGTTTGCCACTGGACTTTCTACAGTTGAGCAATATTTTTCGCAGCTATATGCCGACAGCAAAAACGACCCTTTTAGTTCCGGTAGGCAAATGAGTTCACATTTTGCTACAAGATTTGTAGATGATAATGGGAATTGGATGGACCTTGCAAATAGAAAAAATGTATCAGCTGATATTGCACCTACAGCTGGACAAATGCCAAGAGCCCTGGGACTAGCTTTTGCGTCTAAATGTTTTAGAAATAGTCATGAATTACGCAAGCTTGATGCTTTAAGTCATAATGGCAATGAAATCTGTTTCTGTACTATTGGAGACGCCAGTACAACAGAAGGTCATTTTTGGGAAACCATTAATGCGGCAGGTGTATTGCAAGTTCCCTTAGCCGTATTTGTTTGGGATGATGGCTATGGTATTTCTGTGCCCAAAAATTTTCAAACCACCAAAGGTTCCATTTCGGAAGCATTAAAAGGCTTTGAAAAAAGGGAAGACACTAATGGTATTCGCATATATAAAGTAAAGTCATGGGATTATGCAGTCATGTGTGAAGTGTTTGAAGAAGCATTGCAACGTGTACGAGAAACCCATGTACCCGTATTGTTCCATGTGGAAGAAGTAACACAGCCACAAGGACATTCAACCAGTGGAAGCCACGAGCGATATAAAAGCCCAGAAAGACTAGAATGGGAGCGGGAATGGGATTGCCTAAAGAAAATGCGTGAATGGGTACTTGACAATAATATTGGTAATGAGGCAGAACTTCAGGCCATTGAAGCAACTGCAAAAGAGTATGTACGCGAGCAAAAAAATCAAGCTTGGAATAATTATATACAACCCATTAAGGAAACTACAGAACAAGCAGCAGCTTTAATACAGTCGATGGTAGTGAACGATATGGGTATATACAATCAGTTACAAAAAATGGTAGCTGATATGCTTGCAAACAGAGACCCCCTTTATAGAGACATACATAGAAACTTGGCATTGGCTTTAGAATTAGCCCCACAGAGTCCTACCGCGCACGAAATAAAAGCGTACAGCGAATATTTATTAAAAGCGAATGTGCAAAATTTCACCAGCCATTTGTATAATGAGGGGCCAAAGAGTGCATTAAAAGTTGAAAAAATAAAACCCCTTATTTCTTTTGATGCTCCTTTGGTAAATGGGTATGAGATTCTCAATAAATATTTTGATGGGCTCTTTACCATGAACCCAAAAGTTTTTGCATTTGGGGAAGACGTAGGACATATTGGAGACGTGAACCAAGGTTTTGCTGGACTACAAAACAAACACGGCAGAGACAGAATATTGGATACTGGTATCAGAGAATTAACCATAGTGGGACAGGCCATTGGATTAGCTTTAAGAGGCTTAAGGCCTATTGCAGAAATTCAATACTTAGATTATTTACTATATGGCTTACAACCACTTAGTGACGACGTGGCAACTTTACATTTCCGAACTAAGGGCATGCAAAGTGCACCATTGATTATTCGAACAAGGGGTCATCGACTAGAAGGTATCTGGCATAGTGGATCGCCATTGGGTATGATTATTAATGCACTTCGTGGACTGTATGTATGCGTGCCTAGAAATATGACACAGGCTGTTGGAATGTATAATACTTTGTTGCAAAGTAATGATCCTGCAATTGTGATTGAATGTTTGAATGGATACCGTTTGAAAGAAAAAATGCCTGCCAATTTATTGGAGTATACCGTTCAATTAGGTGAACCAGAGGTAGTGAGAGAAGGAACTGATATAACCATTGTTTCTTATGGTTCCGTGTTAAGGATTATTGATGAAGCGGCGGATAGATTAGAAAAAGAAGGGACTAGTTGTGAGATAATAGATGTGCAAACGCTTTTGCCATTTGATATCCATTATAGTATTGTCAACTCATTAAAAAAGACTAACCGAATAGTCTTTATTGATGAAGACGTTCCTGGAGGCGCTTCAGCTTATATGTACAATCATGTAATGGAGAAACAAGGTGGATATAAATATTTAGATGTAAACCCTAGAACCATTACTGGTAAAGCAAATAGAGCAGGTTATGGAAGCGATGGAGACTATTTTAGCAAACCGAATGCAGAAGAAATTATTTCCATTTTAAGGGAGATGATGAATGAATAAATTAACATCTATCTTTTCGTTTGAAGGAATCCAACAAGTTGTTTTTTTTCCAAACCATCGATACCTATTTTGGGCAATAAAATCATAGACAACGTCTCTGATAAATTTTGGAACAATTATCAAAGCATATAACAAAGGCCATCCACCCGACAAAGACTTTGATAGTTTTAAAGCAGCTGTTGAGCGGAGATATATTTTTTGATCTTCTAATAAAATAAATGATTGGTTGTAGTTCACGCTCAATCCAAATTTTTTTGCTACACTTACACCAAACTCACTTTGTAAAGAAGCAAACCGAAACTTTTTTGAGGGGTCCCTTTTAATCACAAATTGAACTACAGCAGTACAAAGATTGCAAAAGCCATCAAATAGAATTACAGGTGACTCATATTTTGTATCCATAAACAAAAAAGCCGCTGTGGGCGGCTTTAAAGTTAAGATTATTTATAAGGTTGCATTATCCCATATTATGAAATACTTTATTCACGTCTTCATCTTGTTCTAATCGCTCTATCAATTTACTAACGTCTTCTGCTTGCTCATCAGTAACTGGTACAGTTGTGGTTGGAATCCATTCAAGCTCAGCACTCAATGGAGCAAGGGCTTTGTCTTCTAGTGTTTTTTGCAAATTTCCGAAATCAACAAAAGCACAACGCAGCACTATGATGGGGTTTCCGTCATCGTCTGAACTTTCTCCCAGTTCATCCAAACCGTGGTCTATTAATTCCAATTCTAATTCGTCCATATCCAAACCTTCTGGTTTCAATTTAAACACACCCATTTTTTTAAATTGAAAACTAACGGCGCCACTATTTCCTAATGCTCCATGTCCTTTATTAAAATGACTTTTCACATTTGCAACAGTACGTACATGGTTATCTGTGGCAGTTTCAACCAATAATGCCACACCATGCGGTGCGTATCCTTCGTACAAAATTTCTTCATAATTACTAGTATCCTTACCCATGGCACGCTTAATAGCCGCTTCCACACGGTCTTTTGGCATACCCACGCTTTTTGCATTCTGAAAACAACGACGAAGAGCAGGATTCGTGGCTATGTCTGGTCCACTCGCTTTTACCGCAATCACAATTTCCTTCCCAATGCGGGTAAATTGTTTGGCCATTCTGTCCCAACGAGCAAACATGGTTGCTTTTCTTACTTCAAAAATCCTTCCCATATAAGTATATTAAGCTTTCTTTATTAAGGTGGGCAAAATTAGCGTATCTGAGCTTAGTAGCCAAGTTGGATAAAAAAAAGCGACCAATTTGGGTTGGTCGCTTTTTCTAGAATATAAACAAATTAATGTTTTTCAAAATCTGATGCGTGGGGTAGTATCTCACTAGGATTGTGGAGTTTGCTTCTTTTTTTACTGTAAGCAAAATAAACAACCAATCCGAGTGCCATCCATGCGAAAGCCACTTTTAAAGTAGTTGAATCAAGCACAACGATCATGGCAGAACATACCAGCACGCCCATTGTAGATACAAAAGGTACCAATGGGGCTTTGAATGGACGTTCTAGTTCAGGCGATTTAACACGCAATACCCAAACACCAATACTTACCAATACAAAGGCAAAGAGGGTACCGAATGATGTAAGGTCACCCGCCACATGGCCTGGTACAAATGCAGCAAACAGACCCACAAATACAAACAAAATGATATTAGCTTTATAAGGGGTTTTGTATTTAGGGTGCAATTCTCCAAAAGCTTTTGGAATTAAGCCGTCATTACTCATAGAGTAGAAGATGCGACTTTGTCCCATTAACATCACCAAAATCACGGAAGAGAATCCGGCTAGAATGGCCACTGTAACGGCTTCCGCCAACCAGCCATAACCGGTCATATAAGCAGAAATGGCATAAGCAACAGAAGCTTCGCGACCTTTTTCTGGATCCACAAAATCTTTCCAGTTGGCAACGCCTGTTAATACGTGACCGAATAATATATATAATACCGTACAAACAACCAATGATCCTAAAATTCCAATAGGCATATCACGCTTAGGGTTCTTAGCTTCTTGTGCAGCAGTTGAAACAGCATCAAAACCAATAAAGGCAAAGAACACTACAGCAGCTCCTCCCAATACGCCACCCCATCCATGTTTGTTGAAAGGAGAGTAGTCGGCAATCACTTTGCCGGCACTATCCACCACAGCAGCAGTTCCCTCAGGAATCATGTAAGGGGTATGGTTTTCAGGTTTAATAAACTGCCAACCTACGGCAATAAATATTAATACAATAGCTACTTTAATAAATACAATCACTGCATTTACGATTGCGGATTCCTGTGTTCCTTTAATGAGCAATAGGGTAATCAAAAATAATATGACAAGTGCTGGAGCATTCATCAATCCTTGGTGATGCACACCAGCCATATCAGTAAAACTTTCAAAAGGGGAATGGCACCATTCATAAGGTATTCGCATCCCAAATAATTTATTCAAATATTCACTCCATGCGATGGAAACAGTTGCGGCACCTAAGGCATATTCCATAATCAGGGCCCAACCAATAATCCACGCAATTAATTCTCCAAGTGTTACATAAGAGTAAGCGTAAGCACTACCCGCAATGGGTATCATGGCTGCAAATTCTGCATAACATAAACCAGCAAATGCACATCCAATAGCTGCAATAATAAACGAAATGGTAACGGCCGGACCAGCACTTTGACCGGCTGCAGCAGCAGTTCTAACAAATAGACCAGCACCAATAATGGCGCCGATTCCTAGTGCAATGAGGTTGCCTGCTCCAAGGGTTCTTTTTAAACCATCAGTGGAACTTTCAGCATGAGCCAACATGGCGGAAAGTGATTTTTTTCTGAATAGACTCATAATACAGTTGTTTCTTGGTGAACATTAAAGAATGGGCAAAATAATCAATTCTATCATTCCCTTTGAAAATCTTTTAAAAATGACCCACTAGATGTTCTACAACCGTTTAAGCATAAATCTTATATTGCACGAATAATAGACGCTTTCTATGCAAAAATCGAACAGACTTACCTTATATGTACTAGTTTCTATGATTGCCGGCGTAGTGCTGGGTTATCTCATTCATACGCAGTCTAGTCCTGATTTCATTGCTTCTTTTTCTAAAAACATTAAACTCTTAACCACCATTTTTCTAAGGTTGGTTCAGATGATCATTGCACCATTGGTGTTTACTACACTGGTTGTAGGGATTGCGAAATTGGGCGATTTGCAATCAGTTGGTAGGGTAGGTGGAAAAGCACTGTTGTGGTTTATATCTGCATCTCTTGCCAGTTTATTATTAGGCATGTTATTGGTGAATCTCTTTCAACCAGGTGCGGGTATCGACTTAAGTAATGCTGACGTTTCTGGGGCTAAAGAACTTGTTGGCAAAACGCAAGAGTTTAATATCATCAAATTTGTGGAACACGTTTTTCCGAAAAGTGTATTCGAGGCAATGGCCAATAATGAAATTCTGCAATTGGTCATCTTTAGCATCTTCTTTGGTATTGCCACTGCCGCTTTGGGCGAAAAAGGAAAAATTGTTGTAAAGGGTTTGGATGCAGTGGCTCATGTGATTTTGAAAATGGTGGACTATGTAATGAACTTTGCACCCCTAGGTGTATTTGGAGCCATCTCTGCTGTAATCGCTACTAAAGGCTTAGAAGTGTTTATTTTTTACGGGAAATACCTATTGTATTTTATCACTGGTATTGCCATACTATGGCTAATACTACTAATCGTTGGATTGATAATTCTAGGCAAAAGGCTTCCCCAATTATTGAAAGCCATTTTTCCTCCATTAATAATTGCATTTAGTACCACAAGCAGCGAAGCAGTATTTCCTAAACTGACAGAAGAGTTAGAAAAATTTGGTTGTAAAGATAAAATTGTTGCATTTGTGCTGCCCCTTGGGTACTCTTTTAACTTGGATGGAAGTATGATGTACATGACTTTTGCAAGTATTGCCATTGCACAAGCTTATAATATTCACCTCGACCTAGGAACGCAGTTCACCATGTTAATTGTTTTGATGCTTACTAGTAAAGGAATTGCTGGAGTACCAAGAGCCTCATTGGTTGTGGTAACTGCTACTTGTGCTATGTTCAATATTCCGCCTGAAGGCATTGCACTAATATTGCCTATTGATCATTTTTGCGACATGTTCCGAACCGCCACCAATGTGCTTGGTAATGCACTGGCAACAACGGTTGTAAGCAAATGGGAAAATGCATTAGAAGGCCCTACTGAAAACATTTAAATAAAATTATGTTAGATATATTTTTGTCCATTCCCTTTCATTGGAGTCAACTCTTGCAACCTCAGTTTTATGTAGAGCACGGAGGCTTTTGGTTGATTTTATTGGTCATTTTTGCTGAGACAGGTTTGTTTGTCGGGTTTTTTCTACCAGGTGATAGTCTACTTTTTGTTGCAGGAATTTATAGTTCCAACCTTGCGAGTGAAGTTTTTCCTACAGGAAATGAGTATTTCGATTTATTGGTCTTATTGGTCTTTATTTCTGCTGCTGGGATTGCAGGAAATACAGTTGGATACTGGTTTGGAAAAAAAGTGGGACCCACAATGTATCATTGGAAAGAAAATATTCTATTTAAGCGGCATTATTTGGAACAAGCGCACGAATTTTATGAAAAGCATGGCGGAGGTGCCATCATCATCGCACGCTTTATACCCATGATCAGAACATTTGCACCCATTGTTGCTGGGATAGTAGCAATGGACCACAAAAAATTCATGGTCTTTAATGTAATTGGTTGTATAGGCTGGGTTTTCAGTATGTTAGTTGGGGGACATTTCTTACAAAAGTGGATCTTATTACAGTTTGGATTCGACCTTAAATTGCATTTAGAAATAATTGTCATAGCCATTGTTTTGGTTACAACCGCTCCGGTGATTCTAAAAGTAATTTCCAATAAAAAGAAAAAATCAGCTCAAAATTAATGCAGCCATTATCAAACAAAAGTATTGCCGTACTATCATTACCTGTAATAGTTGGCGCACTAGGCTTTTTTGTTGATGTGTACGACCTCTTGCTTTTTAGCATTGTACGTAAACCAAGTTTGGAATCATTAGGTCTCTCGGCCGATGAAGTGCTATCAAAAGGAGAACTCATCATCAGTGTGCAAATGATTGGACTGTTAATTGGTGGCATAGCTTGGGGGATTATGGGTGATAAGAAAGGACGACTTAGCGTACTTTTTGGATCTATCCTTTTATACAGTATTGCCAATATTGCCAATGGCATGGTGCAAACAGTGAATCAATATGTAGTGATGCGGTTTATAGCAGGACTAGGGCTTGCAGGTGAATTAGGAGCAAGCATAACACTGGTAAATGAAATGTTATCAAAAGAAAAAAGGGGCATTGGTGCAACCGTTATTGCAACTGTTGGCGTATTTGGCGCTGTTACTGCATTTTTTGTATATCAGTATTTTGGCGATTGGCGGTTATGTTACTATATCGGTGGGGTAATGGGACTTTGTTTATTGGTATTGCGTATAAAAATTTCAGAGAGCGGCATGTTTAAGGAGGTGAAAAATGCTGCTGTTGTTAGAGGAAATTTTCTCATGTTGTTTCATACCAAAGAAAGATTTTATCGTTATGTGAAAGCAGTGGTAATTGGTCTTCCAGTATGGTATGTGATTGGCATTTTAATTACCTTTTCTGATAAGTTTGGCCACGAGTTTGGCATTGAAGGCGTCAATCCTGCTAAAGCAATTTTATACCAATACTTGGCTATTGCAGTGGGCGATACCAGCGCTGGTCTATTAAGCAACTATTTAAAAAGTAGAAGAAAAGCATTGTTCATTTTTATGTCTATTTTGGCTGTGTTCATTGTTCTTTTCTTTTCACAAAGTTTGGGATGGGGTAATATTACCAGCATGTATCTGCTATGTGCTGGAATGGGCTTTGGTGCAGGTTTTTCGGTCTTGTATATTACTATGTCGGCCGAGCAATTTGGAACCAACCTTCGTGCCACAACTGCCATATCTATCCCAAATGTTGTACGAGGTATTTTGCCATTAATTATTTTGATGCACAAAGGATTTAGAAATCTTACGGGCGATTATGTGGTTGGTGGATGGATGACAGGGATAGTAATTTTTGGAATAGCCGCATATGCAGCCGTGCATACCAATGAAACCTTTGGCAAGGATTTGAATTTTATGGAGAAATAGGTTTAATTGCATTTAGTTTTTTAGAACTATAAATGAACACTATGAATGAAAAAAAATTTGGGATTCTTTCTTTGCCAGTAATAGTTGCAGCACTTGGATATTTTGTAGATATCTATGACTTGCTCCTGTTCACTATTGTAAAAAAGCCAAGCATGTTTGGTGTTGGCTCAACAGATATGACACTGTTGGTGGATAGTACAAAAGTAATCAACTGGCAAATGTTGGGATTATTAATTGGGGGTATTTTCTGGGGTATTCTGGCTGATAAAAAAGGAAGACTTAGTGTACTCTTTGGTTCAATAATACTCTATTCAATTGCAAATATTGTTACAGGATATGTTGTAACGGTTGATCAATATGCTGCTTGTCGTTTTATAGCTGGAATTGGATTGGCAGGAGAATTAGGAGCGGGTATTACATTGGTGAGTGAAATTCTTCCAAAAAATAAAAGAGGTGTAGGTACTTCTTTGGTTGCTGGAATTGGATTGTTTGGAGCAGTATTTGCCTATTTCACCTATCAATTAACAGACGATTGGCGGCTTTGTTATAAAATTGGTGGTGGACTAGGTGTGTGTCTACTATTATTGCGTGTTAGTGTAGCAGAAAGTGGCATGTTCAAACAAACACAAGACGTAAAAGTGAGCAAGGGAAATATCTTCATGTTTGTGAACAATGCAAAACGGTTTAAAAAATATGTATTGGCTATATTAATTGGAATACCCACATGGTATGTGATTGGTATATTGGTTAATCAAAGTGATCGATTTGGTAAAGCTATGTTTGGAAGTACTGTGATTGATTCGGGTAAAAGCATCATGTTTGCTTATGTTGGCATTGCGGTGGGGGATATCTTGATTGGGTTGATTAGTCAGTATTTCAAAAGCAGAAAAAAGGCATTGTTGATATTTTATACTTTAACCATTATTTTCCTTTTTGTGTTTTTCAGTTCATGGAACGATTCCACAGAAAGGATGTATGCCATTTGTGGCGCATTGGGTTTTAGCACAGGATTCTGGGCCATTTTTGTTACCATGGGAGCCGAACAGTTCGGCACTAATTTAAGGGGTACAGCAGCAACGACCATTCCTAATATGGTACGAGGTATATTGCCACTGATTAATTTGATGTTTCTTGATTTATTTCAGAAAGCCTGGGGATGGGATATTATTCATAGTGCTATTGTAACAGGGATAATTGTGATGTCTATTACACTTGTAGCATACTATTTTACGGAAGAGACTTTTAACAAAGACCTCAACTATACGGAACCTGAAGAAGTTTTTCCTTAATAGGATTGCTTAACTTTAGGATATGAAATTTCTGGTCATTCGATTTTCTTCTATAGGAGACATTGTATTAGCTACACCAGCTATCCGATGTTTGAAGCAACAAGTGCCTAATGCCGAAGTTCATTTTTTGTGCAAACAAAATTTCAAAGCGGTCACAGAAGGCAACCCCTATATTGATCAGTTTTATTATTTTAAAAATGATTTACGGTTATTAATCAGTGAGCTAAAAAAAGAGGAGTACGATTATATTATTGACTTACACGATAATTTCAGAACAAGACGTATTGCATGGGCATTGAAAACTAAAGTGCTGCGTTATGATAAAGAGCGCTTGGGTAAATTATTATTAACAAAGTTGCATATCAACAAAATGTCTGGCAGACATATCTCTGATAGATGTGTGGATACTTTGACAGCACTTGGGGTAAAAAATGACGACAAAGGTTTGGATTACTTTATCCCATCATCTAAGGAAGTAGCTATGTCAGAATTACCCGCAGCACATCTTGCGGGCTTTGTGGCTATAGTGATTGGGGCTTCCTATTTTACCAAAAAACTGCCAGTGAAAAAGTTGCAGGAATTGTGCATGCAATTAGATTATCCTATCATACTTGTTGGAGGCAAAGAAGATGCGGTAGAAGGTGAAGCCATTGCTGCCATTGACCCCATTAGAATTTATAATGCCTGTGGCAAATTCAGCTTACACGAGTCGGCCGACCTAGTACGTAAATCAAAACTGGTCATCTCACACGATACAGGCTTGCAATACATTGCCTGCGCTTTTCATAAACCAGTTTTAGCCATCTGGGGAGGCACTTCACCTTTGTTAGATGTGGAGCCCTATTATCCTAATAATGATTATATCCATCATGGAGCTATGCATCAAAAAGCCTTTGAGAAAAATACCACTTTAAAAGGCCCGTACCAGAATTTTATTGTGCCCAACCTTTCTTGCCAACCTTGTTCTAATTATGGCACTAAAACTTGTCCAAAAGGCCATTTTAATTGTATGCTGCAACAGGATATTGGGGCAATAGTGAGCACTGCACAATTTTATCTTAGAATAATTTAAATGTAGAGATGATAAGTTGGTTTACCTTAAAACAAAAGCCTTCCATATTTACTATTTCTTTTTGGCATCCTGTCCCGAGCAGTACAGTTGTAAGAAGATGATTTCTTAAATTTGATGCAGGCGTTTGTCTATAAAAAAATTGTATGAATATTGCTTTGTTTGTGCCTTGTTATATTGATCAATTCTATCCCCAAGTAGCCATCACTACTTTGCAATTATTAGAAAAATTAGGATGCGATGTTTCCTTTCCACTAAACCAAACCTGTTGCGGACAACCCATGGCCAATAGCGGTTTTGCTGCCATGAGTAAAGGATGCGATAAAAATTTTGTAGAAAATTTTAGAGGCTTCGATTATATCGTTGCCCCTTCTGGTAGTTGTGTGTTACATATCAAAGAACACTTGCACGATGAGCAAGACCCTGTAGCCGCTGAGAAAATTCGTAAAAGCGTTTATGAACTCACGGAGTTTTTAGTGGATATTTTAAAAACCACTTCATTAAATGCTTCCTTCCCTTTTAAAGTAGGATTGCATACCAGTTGCCACGGACAAAGAGGCCTACACCTTGCATCCATGAGTGAATTAGTAGCACCCGCTTTTTCTAAACCTGCAACATTACTTGGTATGGTTAAAGGCATTGAAGTAACAAGGCCTAAACGGGTAGATGAATGCTGCGGTTTTGGTGGTACATTTTGTGTATTTGAAGAGGCCGTAAGTGTGAAGATGGGCAAGGATAGAATTGCAGAACACGAAGACAATGATGTGGAATATATTACTGGAGTAGACACCAGTTGTTTGATGCACTTAGAAGGGATTTTAAAAAGAAATGGTAGCAAGGTTAAGACCATTCATATTGCGGAGATTTTAAACAGTCAATTATGAAAGGGATGAACCACGCTGATGCTGCAGAAGCATTTATAGCAGACGAGCCCAGAACCGATTGGCACGATGATACCCTTTGGTTTGTAAGGGAGAAGCGCGACAAAGCCGCACATGGCATTCCTGAATGGGAACAGCTTCGTGAATGGGCTTCTCTGATTAAGAATAATGTGCTCAGCAATATGAGCAAATATTTAGTTGAATTTGAAGCAAAGGCTATCGCCAACGGCATCAAAGTGCACTGGGCTAAAGACGCTGCAGACCACAACAATATCATCTTATCAATCATCCAAGAAAATAACGTCAAGAAGATTGTGAAGAGCAAGAGCATGCTCACAGAAGAATGTCACATGAATGAGTTCTTGATTGCTAAAGGAGTGGAAGTGGTTGATACCGATTTGGGCGAAAGAATTGTGCAGTTTAGGAATGAAGCGCCTAGTCATATTGTACTTCCCGCCATCCACTTAAAAAAGCAAGACGTCAGTGAAACCTTTCACAAACACCTAGGCACAGAAAAAGGTAATAACGATCCACAATATTTAACCCAAGCCGCAAGAATACATTTAAGAGATAAATTTATTGCATCAGATTTAGCCATCACAGGTGTGAATTTTGCAGTGGCAGAAACGTGCGGATTTGTAGTTTGTACCAACGAAGGAAATGCAGATATGGGTGCTCACGCAGCCAAGATTCATATTGCTTGCATGGGCTTTGAAAAAATTATTCCTAAAGCGGAACACCTGGCTGTTTTCTTAAGATTATTAGCAAGGAGTGCAACAGGTCAACCTATCACCACCTATAGTAGTCATTTTAGTAAACCAAAAGCTGATCAACAACTGCATATTGTTATTGTAGACAATGGAAGAAGCAGACAGCTAGGTAGAGAAGACTTTAGAAACTCTTTAAAATGTATTCGTTGCGCGGCTTGTTTTAATACATGTCCTGTGTACAGAAGAAGTGGGGGACATAGTTATCATACTGCTGTTGCTGGTCCCATTGGTTCTATTTTGAATCCGAACCTCGACATGAAAGCCAATGCCGACCTGCCTTTTGCCAGTACGCTTTGTGGAAGTTGTAGTAATGTTTGTCCTGTTAAAATCAATATCCATGAACAATTGTGGAAATGGCGACAAGTAATCACCGCCGAGGGACTAGCCCCAAAATCAAAGCAAATAGCCATGTGGGGGATGAGTGAATTATTAGCGCGTCCGAGTATCTATCGCTTTGCTGGAAAAGCAGGTAGGTGGGTTATGCGGGTATTTCCTTTTTTGACAAATAACAAATTAAATCTCTGGTACAAGCAAAGAGAAATGCCTGAGCCGCCCAAAGAAAGTTTCAGAGACTGGTACCAAAAAAATAAAAAGTAATGAGCGCAAGAGAAGCCATATTAGAAGCCATCATCGCCAATCAGCCAGCAGGAAATTCTTTACCAGAAATTGATGTGAACGCAATGATTCAGTATGATGATTTGGTGGCACAATTCAAACTGGTGTTGGAAGGGATTGGAGGAAGGTTGATACAAGTTGCAGATAATGATGCAGTGCAGGACATGATCAATGAAATAAGCAAGGACAAAGAAACCATTGTGAATGCACTTGAGCCAACTGAAGCCCTTGTAAGGCAATTGGAAACACTTTCATTGTCTTCCTTGGCAATGGTTGACTTGGCAATTATCAGAGGGTCTTATGGGGTAGCAGAGACTGGTGCAGTATGGGTAGATGAAAAACAAATGGTGATTCGGATTCTTCCTTTTATTTGTGAGCAATTGGTATTTGTATTAGACCGAGCAGGGCTGGTAACAAATATGGGCGAAGCCTATCAACGCATCAATACTTTTGAAACAGGTTTCGGGGTTTTTATAGCTGGTCCTTCTAAAACTGCAGATATTGAGCAGAGCTTGGTGATTGGTGCGCATGGACCAAAACAATCTGTGGTAATATTGGTAGGATAGTTGAAAATAAATAAGGCATTTGTTTTTTGCTTAAATTGATAGCTCAAACGATTTGCAAAATTAAGATTGCTTATGAAAAAGTTCCTGCTCGTTTTTGCTTTAATAGCCAGTCAAACAATTGTTTTCGCGCAAAGTAAAACACTCAATGATCCAAAAATGGATTGGTGGAAAGAAGCCCGTTTTGGCATGTTCATTCACTGGGGTGTGTATTCTGTTCCTGCGGGAATCTATGATGGGAAAGAGATTCCAGGAATAGGTGAATGGATCATGAACAGAGGAAAAATTCCAATGGCTGTTTATCAAACCTATCCAGCAAAATTTAATCCCGTTAAATTCAATGCCGATGTTTGGGCAAAATTGGCTAGCGATGCAGGTATGAAATATCTTGTTATCACCAGCAAACACCATGATGGATTTGCCATGTTCAAATCATCAGACCCTTTTAATATTTATGATGCTACTCCCTTTAAAAGAGATCCAATTAAAGAGTTAGCAGAAGCTTGCAAAAAATATCATATCAAATTCGGTTTATATTATTCTCAGGCACAAGACTGGAATCATCCCGGAGGCGCTGCAAGTGGTGGTCACTGGGATTCTGCACAGAATGGCAATATGGACAAATATATTGATGAGGTTGCAGTGCCACAAGTGAGAGAAATATTAAACGCCTATAATCCTTCGATCATCTGGTGGGATACGCCAACCAATATGAATCCGGAGCGCGCTACCAAATTGGCCAACGAATTAAAGAATCACCCTGATATTATTACCAATAATCGTTTGGGCGGCGGCTATGAAGGCGATTTGGAAACGCCAGAACAATATATTCCTGCAACAGGTATACCAGGTAAAAACTGGGAGGCATGTATGACTATGAATGATACTTGGGGATTTAAAAGTTATGATAAGAATTGGAAAAGCACCAAGCTGTTGATTCGTAATTTAATAGATATTGCTTCTAAAGGGGGAAACTATTTATTAAATGTGGGCCCAACTAGTGAAGGACTGATTCCTGATGCATCCATAGAAAGATTACAACAAATAGGCACATGGCTAAAAGTGAATGGTGAAGCGGTTTATGGCACTAAGGCAAGTCCTTTTACTTATTTGCGTTGGGGCAGGGTTACACAGAAAACAAACAAAATGTATTTGCATGTTTTTAATTGGCCTGTTGATGGAAAATTAAAATTGCCTTTGAATAACAAGATTACTAAAGCCTATTTATTTGCGGACTCAAAAACAAAAATAAAGATTGGCAGAGAAGGGATCTATGCTACTTTACAATTACCTAAAAACGCCATAGATACTATTGCCACAGTCATTGCTCTTGATATCAATGGAGCCGCAGAATTATCCATTGCAGAGCCTATACCATCTACTGGAAAAACGGCTACAGCATCTTCACAGGAGAGTGATAAATTTGCGGTAAGTAATGTGTTGGATGGCGACGGAAAAACTGTTTGGAAAGCAGCTGCGGATCAAAAAACTGCTTGGGTTATGATCGACTTGGGTAAGCCCTATAGTATTGGTGCAATGGCAACAGCGGAAGCCGGTGGGAATATTCAACAGTACCAATTAGAATATCAAGCAGGTAGTGAATGGAAAACAATAATAGTTGGTAAAGGCATTGGCAGTGCAAGCTTCAAAACCTTTGAGCCAGTAAAAGCGCAGGTATTCCGTTTGAATATCTTACAAGCAAAAGCTGCACCACAGATTAGGGATCTTCAATTATTGTTTGAAGAGAATTAGTATACTCATTCGAAACATGATTATGAAGAAATTTATTTTTATACTTTTTTTTAATAATAAGCAGCTATATATTATTCTCTCGATTATTTTTTTATTTCCTTTAATACTACTTGCTCAAAACAAAAAGCCAAATATTGTATTTATTCTAACTGATGATCAACGTTGGGATGCACTGGGTTTTGCTGGTAACTCCATTATTCAAACACCAGAGATGGATGCATTGGCAAATTCGGGTACTTATTTTAAAAATGCATTTTCCACTACACCTATTTGTGCCGCTAGTAGAGCATCCATTTTAACTGGCTTATTTGAACGCACCCATGGGTATACTTTTCAAAAACCTAAATTGAAACAGCCCTATGCGGATATCATTTATCCCAAATTATTAAAGGACAATGGGTATCATGTTGGTTTTTTGGAAAGATGTGGGTAACAATGGATAATCCTAAGCAATATTTTGATGAAAGTGATTTTTATGATAGGGGAGCCAGTGCGGATAGATGTGGTTATTTTTACAAAAAACTTAATAATGACACGGTACATTTAACGCGTTTTTCGGGTCAACAGGCACAGGAATTTATTAAAAATGCTCCATCAAATAAGCCTTTCTGTCTTTCTATTTGCTTTAGCGCCCCGCACGGACACGATCCTTCTAAAGAACAATATTATTGGCAGGAAAAGTCTGATTCACTTTACAAGAATAGTACCATTCCTCCTCCCGTTTTAGGCGACGAAAAATATTTCAAACAATTACCAATAGGGGTTCAGCAGGGATTTAACCGGGTTAGATGGAAATGGCGCTTTGATACACCAGAGAAATATCAGCAGATGGTGAAGGGTTACTATCGAATGATTACGGAAATTGATAATGAAATTGGCCTTATCCGAAAACAACTAAAGGAAAAGGGAATTGATGATAACACTATTATCATTGTGATGGGGGATAATGGATATTTTTTGGGGAATCGACAATTAGCGGACAAATGGTTAATGTATGATGAATCTATTCGAATCCCGCTGATGATTTTCGATCTGAGATTCATCCAATCCACCAGAATAGATGCAATGGTATTAAACATTGATATTACTAAAACATTACTGGATCTGGCAGGAATAGAAGCTCCCAAAAATTATCAAGGGATGAGTCTGGTTCCGTTTCTCAAAAAAGGAAATAGTCATTCGGGTAGAAAGTCAATTTTGGTGGAACATCTTTGGACTTTGTCTGACATTCCATCCAGCGAAGGAATTAGAACGGACCAATGGAAATACATTCGGTACAGATTGATTAAAGCACCAGAGGAACTCTATGATTTGATGAAAGATCCACTGGAGAAAAATAATCTTGCTGCTGTGCCTAAGTATGCAAAGCTACTTGACAAATTAAGAAAACAATGTGAGGAGACAGCTATGAAATACCAATCTGAAAAGCTTTGTCCGGACGACCCTTTTATGGAGCTGGTATATTTCAAGGAACTACCCATATTTCCATTTTAGGATATGAAAGTCATTTACTGGAATACAAAGAAGGGTTTGGTGCTAATTTGCGTTTTCATGATACCAATGTTGGATTATTAGTTAGTGCAGTAAATGGGGCTTTATAAACCGTTCATATAAATTTACTTGTTTGGTGCCCATGTAATAATTAGTTTCAACTTATGTTATCATTCATTGGTTGGATCATATTATTTATACTTTGTTGGCCAATAGCAATATTGGCATTGGTACTATATCCTATTTTTTGGATCTTGTCCATTCCATTCAGGATCCTGGGAATTGCGGTGGATGGTTTTTTGGGAATCATCAAAGGAATTGTGATGCTTCCAGCTAGAATGTTACAGCGATAGAACCAGAAATTAGATTGTTATTAAACAAATTTCTCAGTAATTCATTACTTTCTTGCCGTTTGTAAAAAGTTTTAAAAAATACATTCTCTTGTAATATATTGCAAAAACAAACTACCAATAGCATATCAACCTATTAAACCAACATTTATGAAAAAAAATCTTTTTACAGTAGCAGTTCTTTTACTGTTTGTTTCCAACCTTCACGCCCAAACTTCAGATGAAGTGATTGCAAAGTATATCACCGCAATTGGTGGTGCTGAAAAATGGTCTAAAGTTCAGTCGATTAAAGTAGAAGGACAAATCGAAGTACAGGGGATTGTGATTCCATTTACTATGCAAGCGGTACAAATGAAGGGTACGAGAATGGATGCTGAATTTCAAGGAAATAAAATCATTGATATTACCACTCCTACACAAGGATGGGCACAAAACCCTTTTATGGGAAAAGCTACTTTAAGTCCTATTTCAGAAGATGAATTGAAGCCAAAATTAGACGGATTGGATATTCAGGATGAATTTGTTGACTATAAAGCAAAGGGTACCAAAGTAGAATTTTTGGGCAAGGATGAAGAAGATGGAAATGAGTATTTCAAAATCAAAACAACTACCAAATACGGGAATGACAAAACTTATTTCTTTGACACCAAAACTTTTTTGATTTACAAAGTGGAGTCAATGATTAAGCAACAAGGACAAGAAGTAAAAACGGCTTTAAAATATTTAGATTATCAATCAATAGACTACGGGATTAAAATTGCGTTCAAGCAAGATATGGGTCAAATGATGATGGTTAATAAAACAATCACCATCAATCCAACAATTGACGAGTCTATTTTCAAAGGGAATTAATTTTCTATAAAGTAATACTGCTATTGGCTTCAACTCATTGATGAGCCGATAGCAGTTTTTTTTATGCTAAAACATACTAATATGAAAGCCAAAATTAATTTATTGTGCTTGTTTCTAATTGTAGTAACAGGCATTACAGCGCAAACAAGCATTAATTCCTCCTATTTTCAAGTAATGGGTGCAAGGGCTTTAGGGCCATCAACTATGAGCGGAAGGATTACTGCCATAGAAGGCATCACTTCAGAAGGTCAATTGAATTTATTTGTAGGTACCGCAGGTGGGGGTATTTGGAAAAGCCAAAATGGAGGTCAATCTTTTATACCCCTTTTTGATAAATACTGTCAGTCAATTGGAGCACTTGCTATTGAACCAGGGAATCCTAAAGTTGTTTATGCTGGCACTGGAGAAAGCAATACTAGAAATTCTGTTTCTTATGGAGACGGACTGTATAAAACAACAGATGGTGGAAATAACTGGCAGAAAATTGGACTAGAAAATACCGAACGAATCAGTAAGATTGTTGTAGATCCATCTGATAAAAAAATAGTCTATGTTTCTGCACCTGGCCCACTTTGGAATGCATCTGCCAATAGAGGATTGTATAAATCAATAGATGCAGGAAAAAACTGGGATAAAATTTTATTTGTAAATGATGAAACAGGCTGTGCTGATATAGCCATGCATCCAACAAAATCAGGAACCCTATTTGCTTCTATGTGGCAGTTCCGAAGAAAGGCATTTGCATTTAGTTCTGGTGGTACAGGAAGCGGATTGTTTAAAACAACGGATGGCGGTAAAACTTGGAATAAGATTACTAAAGGATTGCCCGAAGGCGATTTGGGTAGAATTGTGATTACCATTAACCCATCAAAACCATCCCAAGTAATGGCCATTGTGGAAGCGAAAGTTCCTGGTTTATTTATCTCCGAAGACGAAGGGGAAACATGGAAGAAATTAGCTTCCTCAGAAAATTTAACAGCACGTCCTTTTTATTTCAGCACTTTGGTATATGATCCCATAGATCCCAAAAGGGTATATCGACCAGCGTATGATTTTCAATATTCAAGTGATGGAGGATATTCATGGAGTAATACAATCATTGGCGGTGTAGCGCCTCACGCTGATATGCATGCACTGTGGATCAACCCCAATAATCCAGATATGCTTTTTGTTGGAACTGATGGAGGGATTTATACAAGTACTAATAAAGGCACTGCCTGGAGTTTTTTAAACAATTTGCCAGTTGGGCAATTCTATCATGTAAGCGCAGACAATCAAGTTCCTTATAATATTTATGGTGGATTGCAAGACAATAATAGTTGGATGGCACCTAACACTTCTCCAGGTGGCGTTACTGCAGTTGATTGGAGGTTTATAGGAGGCGGTGATGGATTTTGGGTGCAACCAAGTTTAACTAATGCAAAAATTATTTTTTCTGAGTCGCAGGGTGGAGAAATCACTAAAGTAGATTTAACAACTGGACTTTCTTACGGTGTTCGTCCGAAGAAATTGGCAACTGAGGAAGAACACAGATGGAATTGGAATACACCCATTGTTACCGGAGCTTCTGCAAAGAAGAATGCTTCAGGTAAACCAGTGTATAATTTGTATACCGCAGCACAATATCTGTTTCGGTCGAATGACGATGGAAAAAATTGGGAAAGAATCTCTCCTGATTTAACCACCAATGATCCCAATAAAATTAATCAGGCTGAAAAAAATGCAGGCATTACAGGTGACAATACCAGTGCCGAAAATCATTGTACCATTTTTACTATTACCCAAAATCCCAAAAATGAAAACATTATTTGGGTAGGTACTGACGATGGCAACTTGCAGTTAACAAATGATGGAGGTAAGACCTGGCAAAACAAAGCAGCTGGTATTTGGAAAACTGGTGTTCCTGAAAAAACTTGGGTCAGTAGTATAGAAATTTCTGTATTAGATCCTAAACGTATTTATGTAACACTGGACAATCATATGTATGGAGATATGAATACGTATGCTGTTATGAGTGTAGATGGTGGCAATACTTGGAAAAAATTCCGTTCTCCAGAATTTACTGGCTTTGCCCATGTGATTAGAGAAGATATTGTAAACGAAAATTTATTGTTTTTAGGAACAGAAATGGGTTTGTTTTTTTCCTTAGATGCTGGAAATACTTGGATGAGAAGTAAATACCAAAACATGCCTTGGTATAATCTGGTACGTGATATTAAAATTCAACCAAAGTCAAATGATTTAATTATTGCTTCACATGGTAGAGGGATTTATATTATAGACAATTTACAGCCATTAAGAGAGCTTGTTAAATCGGATGTGAATCAACCAGCTATTATTTTTCCGATTGAAAATTTTAGATACGCATATACGCCACAATATCCGCAGCCTGCTCCAAATTTAGTTGGATGGGTTGGTGGAAATAAGGCAATTGTACCAACCATTTTTTATTACTTAAAAGAAAGAAGTAATAGTGGCGTGAAGATTGAAGTGTTTGATGCCTCGAATAAAAAAATCAAAGACTTGAATGCAACGGGTTCAAAAGGATTGAATAAAGTTTATTGGGATCTAACTATTAATCCGCCTAAAGTTGCAAAAGGCGGTTATATAGCACAATCAACCGTTTTGTTCTCATCTGTAATAGGTCCCAAAGTTGCTATTGGCAAATACAAAGTTGTGGTAAAGGCTGATGGAAAAGAATATATACAAACTATTCAAATAGATGCAAACCCTGAAAAGGGAATGGATGCCGCATCTATTAATTTGTTGAATAAGCAAAGTATGCGTTTGTTTGATCTACACGAAAAATTATTTGTTTTGATAGATTCTCTAGATAAAACAATTTTAGCCCTTTCAAAAACGGATACTACAAGTGCTGCTGTTAAAGCAAAATTGGCATCATATGATTCTTTTAAAAGAGAGATCGTAGAGTTGAATAGGAAGTCGATTTTCTTTGATGAGTTCAAATATAGAAGAAGGGTGAGCGACTTATACGTTAGTGTAGCTAATGGTTTAGAACCCCTTTCCCCAGCTCAGGAAAAAGGAATTAATTTATTGGAAGACCAGTTTTTAGAATTTAGAAAAAGTTTTTTTGAGTTAATTAAGTAACTCTATTGCTATAATATATCTAAGTGCAGCTGATTGAGAGGCAATATAGAAATCCTATATTTATCCTCTCAATCAGTTTTTATGTATAAAAGAAGCATCAGTATTATTTTTAGCTTTGTAGCACTATTAATTGGGAACACTCTGTTTGCACAAAAACGTGCAGTATTAGACAACTATTATAATAATGAAATCAATAAACAAACGGGCAACCCTTTTCACTATTTGTGGTCAGATACTGCCATGAGTGGGTTTTCTCAATTAGGCGATTTATTTCAAGCTAAAGGAGCCGTGTTATCCACCTTAAATTCAAAGCCTGATAAAAAAAAGTTGAAGAATGCGGATGTTTTTATCTTGGTTGATCCAGATACTAAAGATGAAACGGCAAATCCAAATTTCATGGATGCTACTACTGCAGCAGCAATAGCTGGATGGGTGAAACAGGGTGGGGTATTGTTGTTGATGACAAACAATTACAAAAATGCAGAATTAGATAGTATTGAATTGCTTACAAATTATTTTGGCATGCAATTTACGTACGATATGCTGCACCCCGAATTATCTGAGAAAGGCAAACCTAGAAATTTCAACAGTTGTGCCTCTATTAATTTACCCAGTCATCCTTTATTTGTTGGAGTGAATAAAATATTCTTGAAAGAAGTGGCACCGATAGAATTAAAGGCACCTGCTACAGCAATTCTTACCGAAAATGGTAAAACACTTATGGCAGAAGCAAATTATGGTAAGGGTTATGTGTTTGTAATTGGCGATCCTTGGTTGTATAATGAATACATACATCACCTAATGCTTCCAGACGATTTTGAGAATTTGAAAGCTGCTAAAAATTTGGTTGCCTTATTGCTGGAAAAATGCAAGTAGCATGGATAACTAGCGTATTCATGAAAGATTTTTTTAAGAATTAATGAATTTGATGATTTCGTCTACTTTGTCGTTGATAACGGGGAGATGATTAGAATCGTCTATCACCAACAAATAACCGTCTTTTCTGATGATTCTCTTTGCCATATGAATATTGGCAATATAGCTTCTATGGATTCGTATGAAGTAAGGAACAGAATCTAGTATTTCGTCAAAATATTTCAAATTTTTGCTCACCATTAAGCTTTCTTTGTCTTGCAAATAAATTCGGGTATAGCTACCTTCGGCTTTTAAGAAGAGAATTTCTGAAAGGTTTAAGATTTCATATCCATTCATAATTTGGACCACCATTTTGTTAAACCCACTGATTTCAAGATTTGATTTCAGCACAGATATGTGGTCTACATTTTGTTGATTCTTGATATGTTTTACTTTTTGAATTGCATTTCTGATTTTTTCTTCTTGAATGGGTTTTAGTATATAGTCAATTGCACTCATTTCAAATGCATTTATGGCGTGTTGATTTGAAGCCGTTGTGAAGATGAGTGCAAAATTTATTTCTTGTGTGTCTAAAAAGTCAAGTAATTACAATCCACTGTAATAGGGTAGTTCTAAGTCCAAGAAAACAATATCCGGTTTGTTTCTTTGAATACTTCTAAAACCAGAAGGTAGGTCGTGACATTTTTCAAGCACTTCTTTTGAATTTCAGTCAATGAGTTTTAAATGATTATGTATTGAAATTGGAATTATGGAATATCGTATTCCGGGGGGGGGGTACGTATTTCTTTTTAATTGCAAAATAACCAGCTATTTTTAGCTGGTTATTTTTTTGATTGCTTTCTTGTTAAATAGGTATGCGCTAAAAAGAACTTTTATTATTTAATCCTTTTTGATTCACTTTCTAGTCCAGTTTGTCTTTGACGTGCGTTTTTAATCTGGCTGCTTCCAAAACGATAGCTGAAATTAAGTCGTATGGTTTGGCTCTCCCAATATCCACTGCCACTGATATAGAGGCCACCAAAATCACTGGTGGCTGTCCAAGGTGCTGTATGAAAAATATCTGTAAAGCTCAATTTAACGCTTGCTTTTTTCTCCATGAATAATTTTTGTACACCTAGGTCAACTCCACCTTGTGGTTTGGTCATCCAAGTAGCACCCCATACATTTGGGCCGTTAAACCATCCACTCAATTCTGCGGTATAATCTTTTCCTAGTATGAATGTATTTTGCATATATGCACCATAAATGGGAATTTCCGTATGCACTTTGTTGGTACCAATTTCTCCATCAAATATTTGATAATTGTAGTAAACATTGGCATAACCACTATACCATTTTGAAATGGAGATAGGCGTACCCACGCTTAAACTAAAGATCTGCTGGTTAGCTAGATTTTTTTGTTGCACATAAGTTGCATTGTTTAGTGTGTCAGTTGTTTGAGTTGCAAAATCTTTTACATTACTATATCCAATGGTGGTGATAATCTTTGACAAAAAAGTGTGTGCAAATTCTATATTATCTGTGTATTGAGGACGTAAAAAGGCATTCCCTTTTTCATAGGTCAATTCGTCCAATTTATTTTCAAATGGGTTTAGGTCTTGATAGGAAGGTCTATCAATTCTTCTACTATAAGTAAGGTTTAAAGTATGTTTAGGATTGATAGTATAAGTTATTGCTGCGCTTGGAAAGAAATCGAAGTAATTCTTTTTCACTTCATTATCAGGTTGAACTACGCCATCAGCTCTAGTAAGTACCCCAAGGCTATTGGTTTGTTCCATACGTAAACCTCCTTGAAAACCCCATTTTGGATTGAATTGTCGCTGATAATTAAAATAACCTGCGTTTACGTTTTCATTATAGTTGAAACTATTGCTTCTAGAGGGGTTAAGTTTAGCGCTGGTATTATTTACATCATAGAATTCAAAACTATTTTTTGTCTTCACTAGACTAAATTTCAATCCATAGCCAATTTTACCTTTCCATTTGGGTTGCTCAACGTCTACTTTTGAAGTCATGATATCAATATTAGTAGGAGTATTGGTAAGGTTGATTACCTGATACATTAGATTGCCATTTTTATCGTAATAATAATTTGGCTGATAAGAAGTGCCTCTTCCACGGAACTGTCCATAATCTGCATCAAAATTGATTTCTTTTCCAGTAGTATCTAAGTATCGATAGTTGATATTGCCATTGAAATTGGTACGATTTCCGGGCTTAGTATTTTTAGCAACTAATTTTTTAACGAATGTACCCGTTGGCTGATAATACACGTCTGTTTCACCTGAACTATTCCATTGGCCATCACTCGTATTGGTAGTAAACATGACACCGAATGTATTTTTAGAATTGGCAAAAAGATCGGCTCCTAGTTTTAGGTTGAAATTTTTATTATCATTTCCATTAATGCTATGTTGGTCATAGATGGTGTCTTTTTGAATTCGGTACAGGTCCAATCCATTTTCATAGTTACCTAAATTGCCACTAACATTACTGAAGAGGTTAATTTTTTTATCGCGGTAGTTTAAATTAACTCCTGCGTTTCCTTTTGGTGTTTTTCCTTGTACGATGCCAGCATTAACACTACCATTGGTGCCAAACTTTTTATTCTTTTTTAGTCGAATATTAATGATGCCTGCATTACCACTTGCATCGTATTTGGCGCTTGGGTTGCTAATCATTTCAATAGCTTCTATATCAGCACTATTGATGCTTTTTAAGTAAGCGGCAAGGTCTTGACCATTAAGTTGACTGATTTTCCCGTCAATGTAAATTTTAACGCCTGACTTGCCTTTCATTTTGATGTTCTCGTTATTATCTACTTGAACCCCAGGGCTTTTCTGCAACAATTCTAGTGCATTGCTACCTGTTGCGTTTATACTGTTTTCAATATTAAAAATGGTTTTGTCGGCTTTAACT
Organism: Bacteroidota bacterium; assembly: GCA_031428775.1. GTDB lineage: Bacteria > Bacteroidota > Bacteroidia > Chitinophagales > Chitinophagaceae > Sediminibacterium. The sequence continues at coordinate 1,422 of JANOYH010000190.1, read as the reverse complement.
TCTATCATGGGTTTACGAGAAACTACCGTTACATTTGCTAGTTTATTAACACTAGGAGTAAGTGTCATAGTAGGAGCAAGAAAATCTTTGCCATCTACAATTTCAAATAAAATACTGTATTTCTTTTCTGTATTTAAACTCTGGTATCCTAGAATAAATTTGCCAGTAGGAGCATTGGTTATTTCAAAAAGTCCTTTTTGTTCTGTGATGGATGTTTTAACTAGACTACTATCTTTCTGCTTCAATAAAGTTACGGTAATGCCACTTAAAGGCTTGCCGCTATTGTCTTTTACAGTTCCTGTTATTGTTGATTTAGATTGTGCGAAAATAGTTGTTGCCATTGCAATTAAACCTATTCCACTTAATAATAATTTTCTCATCTTGCTTGTTTTGGTAACATTAGTACGAAGATGTGGCAGAATAGTTACAAAATTTGCAACACATGTGGGGGAGCAGCAATTTGCAAGGATAAGTGGAGTTAATGGATGTTAAAATGAAAAGCTGTTAAGGCAAAAAAAAGCCTCGAAATCATTTCGAGGCTTTTTTTAGATGGAACAAAGCATGTTTTCATACATTCATTCAAACTGATTGAATTACAATGTTTTTAAAACTTCATTCATATTTCTTACAGCGTCAGCGCTTTTGTTGAAAGCGGCTTGCTCTTCTTCATTTAATTTGAAGTCAAGAATTTTTTCCCAACCATTTTTTCCAATCACAACTGGAACACCTAAGCAAATGTCTTTCTGACCGTATTCGCCTTCAAGGCTAACGCAGCAAGTAAAGAGTTTTTTCTCGTCGCGTAGAATGCTCTCTACCAAAGCAGCTCCAGCAGCACCGGGTGCATACCATGCTGAAGTGCCAATTAATTTGGTTAAAGTAGCACCACCAACCATAGTATCAGCTACAATTTGTTTTTGTTGGTCTTCACTCAAAAAATTGGTTACAGGGGCACTGTTCCAAGTAGCGAGACGTATTAAAGGAATCATGGTGGTATCACCATGTCCGCCTACAACTACGGCGTTAAGATCGGCCGGACTACAATCCAAATGTTGGCTCAATTGGTATTTGAAACGTGCACTATCCAATGTACCACCCATACCTATGATTCTATGCTTTGGTAAACCTGTTGATTTCAGCGCTAAATAAGTCATAGTATCCATCGGGTTACTAATCACGATGATAATAGCGTTGGGAGAATATTTCAGGATGTTTTCTGCTACTCCTTTTACGATACCTGCGTTGGTTCCAATTAGGTCTTCACGTGTCATTCCTGGTTTACGAGGAATACCTGAAGTTATCACCACTACGTCTGAATTAGCGGTCTTGGAATAATCATTTGTACTTCCAACGATACGGGTATCAAAACCTAACAAAGCGGCTGTTTGCATCATATCTTGAGCCTTGCCTTCCGCTAAGCCTTCT
>JANOYH010000189.1:0-15561 GCA_031428775.1 Bacteroidota bacterium | reverse complement strand
GATTGGGTTTGCCAGAAAAAGCGGTGGAAGCTTTATTGATGCCTATTAAAACAAATAGGTATTTAACGAATGGGCATAATTACCAGGACGAAAGGTTGCGTTTATATTTACCGGGTAATGGTGGATTGTTAACAGCTGTTGCAATTATGTGTGCAGGATATGATGGCAATACAATTAGCAATCCAGGGTTTCCTAAAAACGGTTTATGGGATGTACGTTGGGAAGGGTTGAAAAAATTCTTTTAAACAGCATTTCACTTTTAAATGGGGAATTGAAAACAAAGAAAAAAATATATTGATATTTTATCGGCCTTAAAAAATCGACTAATGAATTACAAACAAATCTTCACAAAGGGAATGCTGATCAGTTCACTGTTAATCTTAAATCAAGCAGCTGCACAAAAACTTCCGGCAAAAAAGCAAATCATTGCTACCATGGAATTGGCCAACCAGTATTTTATGGACAAATGGTCCGATGTAAGTAAGCCCATCGTTACGAATCGCGAACGACCGAGTAATATTTGGACGCGGGCGGTCTATTATGAAGGCCTGATGGCATTATATGCAGTTGATACAAAGCCTGCATATTTGGATTATGCAGTAGCATGGGGAGAAGCACATAAATGGACTTTGCGTAATGGCATAAAAACTAGAAATGGGGATGATCAGGCATGCGGACAAACTTATATAGACCTATACCTGTTAAACAAACAGCCCCAGCGCATTCAAGCAATTAAGGCATCCATTGATAGTATGATGAAGAGTAGAAAAATTGACGACTGGACATGGATAGATGCCATTCAAATGGCCATGCCTGTATTTGCAAAACTGGGTGTGATCTATCAAGACACGAGTTACTTTAACCGAATGTATCAGATGTATGCCCATACCAAAAACAAACAAGGGGGTATTGGTTTGTATAATGCCAAGGATGGTTTGTGGTGGCGTGATAAAGATTTTCTTCCGCCTTATAAAGAGCCCAATGGCGGCCATTGTTATTGGAGTAGGGGTAATGGTTGGGTAGTAGCGGCATTGGTGCGGGTATTATCCATTTTGCCAAAGTCTGACACACACTATCAAGAATATCTGCAAGACTATCAAGCAATGATGAAAGCACTTTTGCCATTGCAAAGAACGGATGGTTATTGGAATGCGAGTCTAATTGATGAAACCAATTTTGGAGGGAAAGAATTGACAGGATCTTCTTTATTTATTTATGGGATGGCTTGGGGAATCAATCAAGGCATCCTTGATAAGAGAAAGTATATGCCTGCTGTAATTAAAAGCTGGAATGCATTCACCAAAGAATCTGTACATAGCAATGGCTTTCTAGGTTTTGTGCAAGGAACCGGAAAAGAACCCAAAGAAGCACAACCCGTAACATACGATAAGGTTCCAGACTTTGAAGACTTTGGTCTGGGATGCTTTCTATTAGCAGGTGCCGAGGTTTCAAAACTAAAATAATTAAAAACAATCGTTAGTTTTGACTTGCAAAATTGTCAGATTAACATCATTTTACACAAGTCTACTAAATAAATAGGAAATATATTTTTGTTCAAAGGGATGAAAATGTATATTTGCCCTCTAATTAAGTGCACTAATTAAGTAGACTAATGCAATGGCAAACAATTTTTCTTCTCAACATATTTCAAGTTTGATTACTAGGTCCGAGCATCTGGAGCCAGCGCCGTTTTTAAAATCAATATCCGATGAATTTCCAAATTCGGTGGTTTTCTCATCCAGTTTCAGTTACGAGGACCAAGTAATCACTCATTTAATTGCTTCACAAAAATTACCCATCTCTATTTTTACGCTTGATACGGGTAGACTATTTTCAGAAACCTATAGTGTGTGGAGCAGTACCTTGGAGCGATACCAGGTTCCAATTAAAGCATATTATCCCAACCAAGATTTGTTAGCGTCTTTTGTAGATGCAAATGGTCCTAATGCGTTTTATGAATCAGTTGACAATCGAAAGACATGTTGTGGCATTCGGAAAGTAGAACCTTTGAAAAGGGCTCTTAACGGGAATACTTTTTGGATTACAGGATTGCGAGCGGCACATTCTTCGGCAAGACAGGATTTGCAAAAAGTAGAATGGGATGAAAGCAATGGAATTATTAAGTATCATCCTATCTTAGACTGGACCACAGAAGATGTGGCAGATTTTATCATAAAATATAATATTCCATATAATCCATTGCATGATAAAGGCTTTGTAAGTATTGGATGTGCTCCTTGTACTCGAGCTATAAAACCTGGTGACGACTTTAGAGCAGGTAGATGGTGGTGGGAAGATGCAACAAAAAAAGAATGTGGATTGCATGAACACAAATAAAAAACTGGCTTAGGCCACATAAGATAGTATATGAGTAAATACAGATTAAATTATTTAGACCAACTGGAATCAGAGTCCATTCACATTTTAAGAGAAGTGGCAGGTCAATTTGAACGCCCTGCGTTGTTGTTTAGTGGTGGAAAAGATTCCATTACATTGGTACACCTTGCATTGAAAGCATTCAGACCAGGTAAATTTCCTTTTCCACTCGTGCATATTGATACGGGTCATAATTTTAAGGAAGCCCTGGACTATCGAGACGCATTGGCAGAAGAGATTGGTGAGAAACTCATTGTTCGTCATGTAGCTGATACCATCAAGGCAAAAAAACTCACTGAGACCAAAGGTAAATTTGCCAGTAGAAATGCTTTACAGACTTATACCTTATTAGACACTATTGAAGAATTTCAATTCGATGCATGTATTGGTGGAGCAAGAAGGGACGAAGAAAAAGCAAGGGCAAAAGAAAGGATCTTTTCAGTAAGAGACGAGTTTGGTCAGTGGAACCCAAAACTACAAAGGCCTGAGTTATGGAATACGTATAACGGCAGAATTCAAAAAGGTGAAAACGTGCGTGCATTCCCCATCAGTAATTGGACAGAACTTGACATCTGGAATTATATTAGAAGAGAAAAGATTGCGTTGCCTTCCATCTATTTTGCTCACGACAGAGAGGTATTAGAATATGAAGGTCAATTGGTGGCTACATCAGAATTTGTTCAAATCGAAGAGTCCGATAAGGTATCTACTAAACGTGTTAGATATAGAACTGTAGGCGATATGACTTGTACCGCAGCAGTGGAATCAAACGCTTCGAATATTGATGATATCATCACTGAAATCATCGCTACTAAAACGAGTGAAAGAGGCGAAACCAGAATTGATGATCGCGTGAGTGAAGCAGCAATGGAAGACAGAAAAAAGAACGGATATTTTTAAAAACAACTAGGTATCAATACATTTAAACAAACAAATTCTAGCAATAAACATATTCAAAATGGACATTTTAAGATTTATAACAGCGGGAAGTGTAGATGATGGGAAAAGCACCCTGATCGGAAGGCTTTTGTACGACAGTAAGTCCATCATGATTGACCAACTAGAAGCCATAGAAAAACAAACCAAAAATAGAGAAGATGGGGAGTTGGATTTGGCTTTGTTAACGGACGGACTAAGAGCGGAAAGAGAACAAGGAATAACTATTGATGTGGCTTATAAGTATTTCTCTACTCCTAAAAGAAAATTTATTATTGCTGATGCGCCAGGGCATATACAGTACACGCGTAATATGGTTACAGGTGCGTCTAACTCAGACCTTGCTATTATTTTGGTAGATGCTCGTCATGGTGTGGTAGAACAGACCAGGAGGCATAGCATCATTGCATCCTTATTGAAAATTCCACACGTGATTGTGGCGGTGAATAAGATGGACTTGGTGGGCTATTCTCAGGATGTGTACAATAATATTTTGATTGATTATGCAGCGGTGGCTAAATCGCTCGGCTTACAAGACACCACCTACATACCCATCAGTGCTTTAAACGGCGATAATATTGTAGACAGGTCGGAGAATTTCAATTGGTATGAAGGATTGCCCTTGTTGCAGATTTTGGAAGAAGTTGAAATCTATAACGATATCAATTTAACCGATGCTAGATTTCCCGTGCAATATGTAATTCGACCACAAACTGAAGCGTTGCACGACTATCGAGGCTATGCAGGAAAAATTGTGAGCGGCATTTATAAAAAAGGAGATGCAGTTACCATTCAGCCATCTGGCGTTACTACCGTGATTGACAAAATTGAAGTGGGCGGTAAAGAAGTGGAAGTAGCATTTGCACCACAAAGTGCCATAATACATTTGAAGGATGATGTGGATGTGTGCAGAGGCGATTTAATTACACTCTCCAATAATCAACCAAATGTTTCTAATGAATTAGAAGTTTTAATGTGTTGGATGGATACCAAGCCATTGCAAGTGGGCAGTAAATATCAATTACAATTAAATAGCCGTTTGGTGAGAGCTGTTGTTAAAGAAGTGAGTTATAAAGTGAATGTGAATTCACTTTTAGAAGAAGAGGCTCCTGAGAAAGTGCAATTGAATGATATTATCAAAGCAACCATTAAAACAGCATCCCCCATTCCTTACGATTCATATCAACACTTAAGGGTGAATGGTGGTGCAATATTAATTGATGAAACAAGTCATGTTACCGTTGGTGCCTGTATGATTCAATAAAATGGATATCAAAACAAGATAATTACGAGTAAAATTTAATAAATAGACAAACAAGATGTTGCAAAAGGATTTCATATCAAAATTATTCAAACAGAATTCGGAGCATTTTACTTTTTTTCCTGACAAGGAATCTGCCCAAGAATTCATTGATAAATTATTTGAGTTCTTATTTTTGCCCAAAGCAGTGCACAATAAAAAAGAAGCTGATTTAGAGAAAGAATTTGAACAATTGAAGGACCATTTTAGCAGTTTGGTTTATGACGTATTATTAAATCCAACCAAAGCACAGAAGGTAGCTGACCAATTTTTCGAATCAATACCTGCACTCTATGATAACCTGATCAACGATGCAAATACCATTCTTCAATTTGATCCGGCAGCGGTTTCAGTGGAAGAAGTGTTGGTAGCATATCCTGGGTTTTATGCAACGGCCATTTATCGGTTGTCGAATTTATTGTGGAAACTGGATGTGAAAATTTTGCCAAGAATATTTACAGAATATGCACACGGTAAAACAGGAATTGACATACACCCTGGAGCAACCATTGGAAATTCTTTTTTTATTGATCATGGTACAGGTATCGTAATTGGCGAAACATCCATCATTGGTAACAATGTAAAAATATATCAAGGAGTAACCTTAGGGGCTTTGAATGTGAGTAAGGATAAAGCGAGTACCAAAAGGCATCCCACTATTGAAGACAATGTGATTATTTATTCTGGTGCAACCATATTAGGTGGCGATACGGTCATTGGACATAATAGTGTGATTGGTGGAAATGTTTGGCTAACCAATAGTGTAATGCCTCAATCAATTGTGTACCATAAAAGTGAAGTAGCGGTAAAAGATAAACACATCAATTTGGAAGTATTGAATTTTGTCATATAATTAAAAACTGCTGCAAGGCAACACTAACAAATAAAACTATGAAAGCAAACAATATCTTAGAAACCATCGGTAATACACCACATGTAAAACTGGATAAACTTTTTGGTGCAGGCCATGAAGTGTGGATTAAATTAGAGAAAACAAACCCTGGTGCAAGTATCAAAGATCGTATTGCATTGGCAATGATAGAAGACGCGGAATCAAAAGGACTCTTGAATCAAGATAGCGTAATCATTGAACCAACTTCTGGTAATACTGGTATTGGGTTGGCGCTTGTGGCTGCGGTTAAAGGATATAAGATCATACTAGTAATGCCAGAAAGTATGAGTATTGAACGCAGACGCTTGATGTCATTATACGGTGCCGAGTTTGTATTAACTCCTCGAGAAAAAGGCATGAAAGGTGCTATTGAAAAAGCAAAAGAATTGGTAGCTGAAACACCCAATGGCTGGATGCCACAGCAATTCGACAATCCTGCTAATACAGACATTCACCGAAAAACAACAGCTCAAGAAATATTGAATGATTTCCCTGAAGGATTGGATTATTTAATTACCGGTGTTGGAACTGGCGGACATATTACGGGTGTTGCAGAAATTTTGAAAGCTGCATTTCCCGCGCTGAAAGTATTTGCTGTTGAACCAGAATTGTCTCCGGTTTTGAGTGGAGGAGCACCTGGCCCACACCCTATACAAGGAATAGGAGCAGGCTTTGTGCCTTCAATTCTAAACACTGCTATCCTTGATGGTATTATACAAGTAAGCAAGGATGAAGCATTTCATTTTGCACAACAAATAGCAAAACAAGAAGGCATTTTAGTGGGAGTTTCTACTGGAGCCTCATTGGCAGCTGTCGCCAAAAAATTAGCAGAGATTCCTGTTGGTTCAAAAGTGCTCACATTCAATTATGATACGGGAGAACGTTATCTCTCTATTGAAGGATTGTTTTAACCCCTATTAGATTTTATGGGATAAGTTTTCTTATTACTAAAAATCTACCAAAAAAGTAGACTAACCACGAATAGAACATATGCTTACGAAAGAAAAACAATTGCAGGTACAAGCACTGGTAAAAGAGGCTACTAAAGAAGAACTTGCCTGGATAAATGGATACCTCATGGGCTTAATTGGTGATTCCTTAACTGCAGTTGAAGAAAACGCAACACCCTTAGCAACGGTTGCTAAAAAAATTACGATTGCCTACGGAACTGAGACAGGTAACTCTAAAAAATTAGCCACAGAATTAGCCAGCAAAGCAAAAAAGAAAATGATCATTGCTAAGTTGGTTAGTCTTGATCAATACCGTTTCGCCGACCTTCAAAAAGAAACTAATTTTCTAACCATTATTAGTACCCAAGGAGAGGGTGAACCACCACCAGCGGCTAAAAAATTCTATGACCATATTCATCAGAATGGCTTCAAGCTTGATAAATTGAATTTTGGTGTATTAGCATTAGGCGATACTTCTTATCCGCTTTTTTGTAAAGCAGGAGAAGACGTGGACCAACAGCTTGAAAAATTAGGAGGCAAAAGAATTCTGCCGATTCAAAAATGCGACGTTGAATACGATGAAGACGCAGACAAATGGTTTGATGAAGTTTTAGATCAATTGTTTAGCAGCAAACAAACTACGGTTGCACCAGTGATAGCAATTCCCGTAAAATACAATGCAGGTACTAAACCTGCAGGTAAAACTATCTATGAAGGAACCGTTTTAAGTCATATTAATTTAAACGATCGCGGCTCCAATAAAGAAACCTGGCATTTAGAAATTGCGGCTGAGAATCTTACATACGAAGCAGGTGATTCTATAGGTATCCTTCCAAAGAATGACCCTGAAACTGTAAATGCTATTCTTGCATTGGTAAGTCTTTCCGCATCCGATCATACGGCTTATAAGAACGAGCAGATTAGTTTTTTAGACTTATTAACCAACAAGTTAAATATTGCCAATCTTTCAGAAAAAGTAATTCAACGTTATGCAACTGTCGTAGATGCTACTATTGCTGAAACTAAATTGGATTTATTAGGTTTATTACAGCGATATCCTACCAAAGGCATAGAACAATTTGAAGCAGCATTACAAGTGCTTATTGCACAATCGCCTAGGTTATATACTGTGTCATCTTCTCCTGTTTCACAAGAGAGTGAAGTACATATCACTGTGGCTAGAGACATTTTTTATGTGGAGCAAGAAAAAAAGTATGGTCGTTGTTCTGATTTTTTAAGCAAACTTCAAACGAACGAAAGCATTTCCTTTTTTGTTCAAAAAAATAAACGCTTTAAACTACCAGAAACGGACAAAGATATAATCATGATTGGTCCGGGTACAGGCATAGCCGCTTTCCGCTCATTCTTATTAGAACGTGATGCGCTTGGTGCTACTGGTAAAAACTGGTTATTTTTTGGCGAACAACATTTTGAAAGTGATTTCTTGTATCAAACAGAAATTCAAAATTGGCACGCAACAGGTGTTCTTACAAAAGTACAGGTAGCTTTCTCTAGAGATCAGCAAGAAAAAATTTATGTGCAACACAAGATGCTAGAGCATGGAGCAGAATTATTCGAATGGCTTGATGCTGGGGCTTATGTGTATATCTGTGGTAAAAAAGACCCCATGAGTACAGATGTGGAGAATTGCTTGTTAGAAATCATTGAGCTACACGGTAATAAAACTTCAGAGGAAGCAAAAACATATTTCGAAAATATCAAAGCAGCTCATCGTTATCATAAAGACGTTTATTAAATAGGTTCAGTATGCAAAAAAAACTGCTTTAGAAAATATTCAATAAGGGCAGTGGTAAAACTATAACGACCAACTAGAAGCATTATGGCAACTCAAAATAAATTATCAACAATCGAAACCATTAAAACTGCTAGCAGAGGGCTGCGTGGAAGTATTGTGGAAAGTCTGGATGACGAAATAACTGGCGCTATCAGAGAAGATGATCAGGCAGTGATCAAGTTTCATGGCATGTATCAGCAAGACGACCGCGATAGGCGAGAAGAACGTGCAGAAAAAAAATTGGACCGCCTTTATACCTTTATGATTCGTTTGCGTTTGCCTGGTGGATTTGTTACGCCACTGCAATGGATTGCCACGCAGCATATTGCTGGTGAACACGCTACGGGGATTATTAAAATAACGAGCCGACAAACCCTGCAATTACACGGACTCATTAAATCTCGGATCAAACCAACTATTCAAGCCTTTAATGCAGCAAAGCTGGATAGTATTGCAACATGCGGAGACATTAATCGAAATGTATTGTGTAGTTCACATCCCAATGAATCGCCTATTCACAAAGAGGTATTTGCTTATGCTGATAAGATCAGTGAATTGTTGATGCCCAAAACAAAAGCCTATTATGAGATTTGGTTAGACGGCGAGAAAATTGTGGACAGAAAAGAGGAAGAAGATCCGTTGTACCAAGACAGGTATATGCCTCGGAAATTCAAAATTGCCATTGCCATTCCGCCTAATAATGATGTGGATGTATTTGCCAATGATATTGGATTAATCGCGGTCATTGAAAACAATCAGTTAATTGGATTTAATATTTCAATCGGAGGAGGTTTGGCTACAACCCATGGTAATCCGGATACTTATGCCCGTTTAGGAACCGTAATTGGATTTACAAAAGGAGAAGAAAATACGCTAAAAGCTGTTTATGAAATATTGACCATTCAAAGAGATTATGGAAATAGGTCGGATAGAAAATTGTCAAGATTAAAATACACAGTTGATAAACTTGGAGTAGAAACTTATAAAACAGAATTAGAAAAAAGAATTGGTTTTAAACTAGAGCCTGCCAAAACTTATACATTTAAAACAAGGGTTGATCATTTTGGATGGCAAGCTGATGCCAATGGGTTAAATAATTATACGATATTAGTAGAAAATGGAAGGGTAACAGATGAAGCAGGCTTACCATTAAAAACTGCCTTATTAGAAATAGCCAAAACTGGCGTTGCAAATTTTAGGTTTACATGTACGCAAAATTTAATTCTGAGTGATATAGCAACAGAAAATAAAGCAGTCGTGCAAGAGATACTCGAACGATTCGGCATTATTAAACACACAGAAGGTAGTTCTAATATTCGCAAAAATGCGATGGCTTGCGTAGCTTTACCAACCTGTCCTTTGGCATTAGCAGAGGCACAACGATATTTGCCAAGCTTAATAACTAAAATAGAAGGGATTGTAGAGAAATATGAATTGACAGAAGAAGGGATGGTAATAAGGATGACGGGTTGTCCGAATGGTTGTGCAAGACCTTACTTAGCAGAGATAGGATTTGTGGGTACTGCGCCTGGAAAATATAACTTGCACCTAGGTGGAGATAGGCAAGGCGAAAGGTTAAATAAAGTGTATAAAGAAAATTTAGACGAATTGGCTATCTTAGACACAATCGACTTGCTTTTTAAAGATTATTCTAGTGAAAGAATGAAAGAAGAAACATTTGGTGATTATTCTATTAGAAAAAATTGGGTTAGTGCATGATTAACTATCAACAAATCTTTTCAGATAAACTAGACCTTTTAAAAGAGAAGGGCTCGTATCGTTATTTTCTGGATGTCAATAAATCTGCACATCACTTTCCTTATTTCTATTTTGAAGACCCTCAAGGCAATAAACGCAAAGCAGTAAATTGGTGTAGTAACGATTACTTGGCAATGAGTGTGAATGAAGAAGTGATTAGTAGACTAAGTTATATTACGCATAAATGTGGAACGGGCAGTGGGGGTACCAGAAATATTTCAGGTACTACCAATTATCATCGCGCATTAGAAGAATTATTAGCTGATTTACACAACAAAGAATCTGCCTTGGTTTTTGGAAGTGCTTATCTAGCGAATGTCACAGGTTTATCAACATTGGGAAAACTAATTCCTGATGCCATTTTTATTTCTGACGAAAAAAATCATGCGTCCATCATTGAAGGCATCAAGACAAGCGCTTCAGATAAAATAGTATTTCCGCATAACGACTTAGTCGCACTCGAAAATATATTGGCTTCATTGCCATTGGATCGTCCGAAAATATTGGTTTTTGAATCTGTCTATTCTATGAGTGGAACCATTGCACCCATTTTGGATATGATCGTTTTGGCGAAAAAATATCATGCATTGACCTATCTTGACGAAGTTCATGCTGTAGGTATTTATGGAAAACATGGCGCCGGTTTATCTGATCAACTAGGCGTACAATCAGGAATTGATATTATTAATGGAACACTGGCAAAAGGATTTGGTGTTTTGGGTGGTTATTTAGCAGGAGCAAAGCATATCATTGATGCCATCAGAAGTTTTGGATCAGGATTTATTTTTACCACTTCATTGCCTCCAGCTATCTGCGCTGCTGCAACTAAAAGCATTGAGCTTTTAATGCACAATTCCCAGATAAGAACGAAATACTTTGAAAAAGTGGCGGCGCTAAGAAAGCTATTAGTTGACTATGGAATTCCTTTTTATCTAAATGAAACGCATATCACACCCATACTTATTGGAGATGAATTGAGGTGCAAACAAATAGCCGATCAATTATTATATAATCACGGAATCTATATTCAACCCATTAATTTTCCAACGGTTAAAAAAGGAGAAGCTTGTTTGCGCGTAACCATTACTGCCAAACATGAGTATACAGAAATGGAACAATTGGCCATCGCTTTAAAAGCTGTGCTAAACCAATTTCCACTTGTTGATGCCTCAAAGGCCAATAATTCTTACTCGATATGAAATTGGCGTATACAATAGTATGTAGGGGTTCATGGCTTTCTTTGGCACAAGTTGAATTGTTTAAAAAGAAATTGCAAAGTCTTAATCCGGAAATTATTTTACATACTGTTATTAAGGAAACAAAAGGCGATAAAGAGCAATCCACTCCCTTGCACTTGTTAGAGGGGAAAGACTTTTTTACAGCAGAGATCCAAGACGAATTGAGAACAGGAGCAGCAGACTTTGCTGTGCATTCCATGAAAGACGTTAGTGGAGAATTATTTTTTGGAAATAGCTTTTATCGCGTTATTGACAGAGATGATATCAGAGACGTAGCAATTTTCAATGATTCGATTATTAGAAAAATTTCAGCGGGCTTGCCCATTACTATTGGCACTTCTTCGCCAAGAAGAACGGCGATGGCTACCGAGTTTTTGAAAAAGGCACTTCCAAAATTACACGAGCAAGACATTCAAATAAATGCGCTTCCTATCAGGGGAAATGTAGATACGCGATTAAAAAAATTGACCGAATCGGGTCAATATGACGGCATCATATTAGCAGTTGCAGGATTAAATCGATTGTTGAATTATGCACCAGCAAAAGAAACGGTGCAACAATTATTGAAAGGCAAGCGATTGATGTTTCTTCCATTGTTTGAATGTCCGCCTGCAGCAGGGCAAGGTGCGATTGTTGCCGAAACAAATTTAGACAATCAGGATGCGATTGACCTATTAGAAAAAATTTCTAATGAGCAACAGAATCTTGCGATCATTGAAGAGCGCAAGTATGCCAATAAGTATGGTTTTGGTTGTTCAAGGCCCTTTGGTGTATTTCATTATGATGGAGCCAATACACATTTTACTTTTGCAACTGGTTTAGCACAAGATGAAAAACCTTTTACAGAATGGAATTTTGATCGACCGATTCTTCCTGAAAACGCGGTAGTATTTAGTGGCTCTGATTATATGCGTTCTTTTTATTCAGAATCATTTTTAAAACATACTAAAATCGATAATAGTTCAAACGCATTGTTTATTACAAGTCATAAGGCATTGCATTCTGAAGCCTTAGTGAAGCAAGCACAAAAAAAGCGAATTTGGTGCGCTGGTGCTAGAACTTGGAGTGCATTGGCAAAAAAAGGAATCTGGGTAGAGGGTAGTGCTGATGGCTTGGGGGTAGCGTCTATCCAATCATTATTGAATAGTTCATTGGTGAATCTTTGCAACAATGAATTCTGTATGGTCACCAATAATAACAGTGTTGTTGGTTGGCTTTCTGAGGGATGGAAAGCGGTAGCAAGCTATACCTTGCATCCTCAATTAGATCAAGAACTTGTGGCAAAAATTGCATCCGCAGATTTTATTTTCTGGGCTAGCTTTCAACAATATCAAGCTGCGGGTCAGTATGCTACAAAGAATGTGCAGCATGCTTGTCCTTCTGGGAAAACTGCAAAATTGTTATTGGAACAAGGATTGAAACCCATTATCTTTCCAACTATCAAAGCATTTCAGGCATGGAGAACAAGTATTTCATAAATAGGCGACGCATCAGGGCTAATGAACATATCAGAGAATTGGCGGCTTCTGTTTTTTTAAATCACAAAGAATTTATTCAACCTTTATTTATTGATGAATCGATCAAAGAAAGAACCGCGATCAATTCTTTAACTGACGTGAATAAAGATACGATTGAAACGATGCTTCAACAAATGGAAGCGGATATTCAATCAGGGATTAATAAGTTTTTATTGTTTCCCATTCCTGTTGAAAAAGCTACGAAAGTTTTCAATTATCAATTTGTTACTAAGGCGCTATCAATTATTAAATCTCGATTCGGCAACGCTGTTTGGGTAGCGGCCGATACCTGTCTTTGTGCGTACACTTTACACGGACACTGTGGTATTTTGAGTGAAGATCAAAAATCAGTACTGAATCATGAATCTGTAAATGCACTAGCTGATTATGCATTGCAAATGGTTCAAGCTGGTGCCGATTGTATAGCGCCAAGTGATATGATGGATGGCAGAATTTCGGCGATTAGACATTTATTAGATCAGCATGGGTTTGATGCCACAGCCATACTGAGCTATTCAGCAAAATTTAGTTCGCAGTTTTATGGTCCGTTTAGAGATGCGTGTAATTCAACACCGGGACAATCTAATTTATTGAAAGATCGAAAAACCTATCAATCCTCTCCGTTTAATGCAGAAGACGCAATTTTATCTACACTGCGCGATATAGAAGAAGGGGCAGATCTGGTGATGGTAAAGCCTGCAGTATCTTATTTAGATGTCATTTATAGAATCAAACAAGTCACTCAAGTTCCCTTAGCTGCCTATCATGTAAGTGGTGAGTATCAATCGCTGGAACTGTTGGCACAACAGGGTTTGGTTGAAAGAAACCTTGCACACATTGAAGTATGGACAGCACTTAAAAGGGCAGGGGCGGACTGTATCATTTCTTATGCATCACGTTATGCTAAAGGCTGGATTGAGAAAATTGATTACTAAGAAAAAATATTAGTCAATTAATTTGGTAGACTAATAGAATCCCTTTAATTTTGCAAACGATGAAGTCCAAAATACTAATAATGAACCCATTCCCAATAAATATGCGATGTTGTAAAGCAATCGATTAAATGATGCTTAATTAGAATAATATTTTTTTTACATAAAAAGTCTACTAAAACAGTTGACAAGTAATCTAAACTAATTTCATGAAACAGTCAATTTTATTTGTAGGATTCTTATTGCCCATACTTGCATTTGCGCAGTTTACAGGACGTGTTGTTAATAATAAAAATGAAGCCATTCCTTTTGCAACAGTTCAAATCAAGAATGCTTCAGCAATTACATCAACCGACTCAACAGGTAGTTTTTCTTTTGCTAATATTCAAAAATATCCATTTACACTTAGGGTTTCTTTTACCGGTTTTGAAACAGAAGAAAAGCTGATCAAAAGCAGTGTGGATAATAATATCATCGTTCGATTAGAAGTGCTTTTTCAAAGAGATACCATCATTGTTACCTCTCGTAGAAGGAGAGAAGTAATACAAGACGTACCCATTTCTATTTCTGTAATCAGTGCTTCACAAGTAGCAGATGCGGGTGCATTTAATGTAAACAGGGTTAAAGAATTTGTTCCTTCTGTTCAGTTGTATACTTCTAATCCGAGAAACACTGGTATTAATATACGCGGACTAGGTTCGCCATTCGGACTCACCAATGATGGCCTTGATCAAGGTGTGGGTATTTATGTTGATGGAGTTTATAATGCGCGTCCCGCTGCTGCAACTTTTGACTTTTTAGACATTGATCGCATTGAAGTTTTAAGAGGTCCGCAAGGAACCTTATTCGGAAAAAATACCACAGCAGGAGCGTTTAACATTACAACAAAAAAACCAAGTTTTAAATCAGGTGGAAATTTTGAAATTAGCTATGGTAACTATGGATACATTCAAGCCAAAAGTTCTATCACAGGTGCATTAACAAAGAAACTAGCGGGGCGACTTTCTTTCTCCGGTACCCAAAGAGATGGTGTTGTTGAAAATGTGCGTACCAATAAATCAACCAATGATATCAACAACCTTGGTTTCCGCGGACAGTTATTGTACAATCCTTCAGACAAAACAACCATTACTTTATCTGCTGATGCATCAGGCCAACGACCTGATGGTTATGCGCAAGTAGTAGCAGGAGTGGTTCAAACAAAACGCGCTGCTTATCGTCAGTTCAATGCAATTATTGCGGACCTAAAATATACACTTCCAAGTCAGAATGCCTTTGACCGATTAATCGATCATGATACTCCTTGGAACTCTGATAATGATTTGGGTGGAGCATCTGCAAACGTAGATACTAAAGTGGGTACAGGCACACTAACTTCTACAACTGCATGGAGATACTGGAGTTGGGGTTCTTCTAATGACAGAGACTTTACAGGATTACTAGCACTAGCTAAATCACAAAACCCTGCAAAGCATCAGCAATGGTCGCAGGAATTCCGATACGCAGGTGAATTATCATCGAAATTAAATGCAGTATTTGGACTTTTCTTTTTAGGACAAGAAGTGAAAATTAATGGAACTGAAGAATCTAGTAAAGACCAATGGCGTTTTGTTCAAAGCTCAACCAGTAATTTATGGCAAACACCGGGTCTTTTAGAAGGATATGGCATCAATACAAAAGCTTCCATCAAATCTTTGAGTGCAGCAGCATTCGCCAATTTTGATTGGGAAATATTAACCGGACTACACTTTTTACCAGGCCTTCGTTTTAACTACGACAAGAAAGATGTGAACTATGATCGTATTGCATCAGGCGGGTTGCAAACCACTGATCCTGCTTTGCTCGCATTAAAAAATAGTGTGTACAC
>JANOYH010000188.1:0-9533 GCA_031428775.1 Bacteroidota bacterium | reverse complement strand
AGCACCCGGACCTTCTGCTACAAATCCATTCATATCAGTAAGTAATGCTTCGTCGTATCCATTAGCTTTTGCTTCTTGACTAGCCATGATAGAATTCACGTAGTGTCCAGATGCTTTTGCATGAATCTTAAATCCTTTGGGATTGGGTCTTTGAAAAGAGGAAGTCATTATGCGCAATAATTTATCCCCTAAGAAAGCGCCCATTTCCCAAACCTGTATGGTTAGGTGCGCACTAGTATTAAGATTGAACGACATATTTGCCGGAACATATACCAAGGGTCTGATATAAGCGTCTTGAATATTGTTTAATGCTAAAAGCTTATAGGTAGCCTCAATTAGGGTATTGCTATCATGGTCGTAAGGAATTTTAAGCGTTTCAGCAGAAATGCGCAATCGATCATAGTGTGCTGCAGCTTTAAATATTTTTGTTTCACCGCTTACTGTTTTGTAAGATCGAATACCTTCAAAAACGGCATAGCCGTAGTGGAGCGACTGACTATATAAATCCATCTTGGCATCTGTAGCTTTTACAAAATCGCCGTCAAGATAAATAAGGGTGTTTTCGTTGTAATAATTTGCCATTTGTTTGTTTGTTCTTTTGAGTATCACGAAAAAAAAGCCCCACCATTTTGTGGCGGGGCTTTATATCAAGTTAAAATAACTGTCAAATTGTGCAACCGCCGTTCCATGCTGGAATAGTTGTGACTACCACTGTAATGACAGTGCTAATGGTAGGAACAATATTTGCAAAGCGTTGAAACATCGGTTGTTGTTTCAACGAATTTAGTCATGTAATCCGTAATAAACAAAGAACTCTTAAAAATTTATTCAATTGTTGAATGATTCAACTGCGTCTTAATCTCTTTTTTGGAATAGAATTGGAAAAAAGCGCGGGGCAAAAGCCCCACGCGTAAAACTAAAACTATACTTATGAGAAAACCCTAGTTTGTGGCCAATTCAGGCGTATGTGCCTTGGCCAAGTGGTGCAGGTCGTCTTCTACCACTTCTTTTTTATGATCAGCAACCTGCAAAAATTTATCGTATAAAAAATCAATGTCGTTTCTATTAAATTGGTACCCCAGTTTTTGCAAACGATGTGCCAATGCGCTTCTTCCGCTTCTTGCCGTAAGTACAATTTTACTAATACCCGCACCTACTTCCTCTGGATTAATAATTTCATAGGTATTGGCGTCTTTCAAAAATCCATCTTGGTGAATGCCAGAAGAATGAGAAAATGCATTTGAACCAACAATTGCTTTATTTGGCTGTACTGGCATACGCATGGTTTCTGAAACTTCTCTGCTCATTGGATACAATTTTTTAGAATTGACACCAGTATGAAATCCCAAATGTTTGTGTTGTTGAATAATCATCACAACTTCTTCCAAAGAAGTATTTCCTGCGCGTTCTCCTAGTCCATTGATGGTACACTCAATTTGCCTTGCACCTCCTATAACGCCTGCGATGGAGTTAGCCGTGGCTAACCCCAAATCGTTGTGGCAATGGCAAGAAATGATCGCTTTATCAATGTTGGCAACATTGTTAACGAGGTAAGCAATTTTTTCCTCGTATTGGTATGGTAAGCAATAGCCAGTTGTATCGGGGATATTTACCACAGTGGCACCGGCTTTAATAACCGCTTCAACCACACGTGCCAGGTAGTCATTATCAGTTCTTCCCGCGTCTTCGGCATAGAATTCTACATCATCTGTAAAATTTCTTGCCCACTTCACACACTGTATGGCCCTAGATAAAATATCCTCCCTATTTGAATTGAATTTGCTCTTGATATGAAAATCTGAAGTGCCAATACCCGTATGAATACGAGGTCTTTTTGCAAAATGCAAAGCTTGACCAGCCACTTCAATGTCCTTTTGAACAGCCCTGCTCAATGCACAAACGGTTGCATTTGTGATGGATTTTGATATTAGGGTGACTGATTCAAAGTCGCCCGGACTAGAAATCGGAAATCCCGCTTCAATAATATCAACCCCTAAGTCTTCTAATTTTAATGCCAGATTTAGTTTCTCTTTGGCATTCAGTTTACAACCAGGTACCTGCTCGCCATCGCGCAGTGTGGTATCAAATATGTAAACCTTTTCGCTCATGTATCTTTTTTTCGAATTATTATATTAAAAAGCTGGCTTCTTTTTTTGTCATCGATTGCCGTTAATAACAAACAGTAAGCCAGCCGTTTTCGAATATAGTTGGAAGTATCTAAGCAAATGAACCAAAATGAAGGTGTTTTTACAGTGCTCAAATAGTATTATATTTGCTGAAAGCCTTACTGTAATTGAATTTTAGGTTAAATTAAATACGATGCCTAACCGGTCAACTGATGCACTGTTTTTATTGGTTCAGTCCTTAGAAAGGTCGGAAAAGCGGAATTTTAAACTTTTCGTTACCCGAAACTCGGGTGCGGGAGATTTAAAAATCATCCAACTATTTGATGCGCTAGACAAAATGGAGAAATATGATGAAGAATTGCTTCTTAAGAAAAATCCCTCCATTCAAAAGCAACAATTATCCAATCTAAAAGCACATTTATATAGAGAATTGTTGGCCAGTATTCGTTTGCTGAAACAGGAAGACAATATTGATTTACAACTACACGAGCAACTGGATTTTGCTAGGATTTTGTACAATAAGGGTCTTTATCACCAAAGTTTGAAGATTTTAGAGAAGATCAAGGAAATGGCTAGGGCCAATAATCAGGTTACTTATTTATTGCAAGCTTTATTTCAGGAGAAGAATATCGAAAGCCTACATATTACCAGGAGTATGCAAGACAGGGCAGATAAACTGGCTTGTGAGGTAAATGCCGCAAATCATCGTTTATCAATGATTGGGGCCCTCTCAAATTTATCTTTACAATTATATAGTTGGTATATAAAAAACGGACTAGCCAGAAATTGTAAAGACACTTCTGAACTAAATCAGTTTTTTAATAATAGTGTAATAGAAGCGTCAAAAAATGCAGAAGGGTTTTATGAGCGGATGTATCGTTGCCAATGCTATTGTTGGTATACATTCATTAGACAAGACTTGATTGCTTATTACCGTTATTGTCAGAAATGGGTAGACTTGTTTCATAACGAGCCTAAAATGATTGATATAGAAACAGCCCATTATATAAAAGGGATGCATAATTTGATGGGTGCACATTTTGATTTAAGAAATTTTCAAAAATTTCACGATACCATTGTCAGTTTTGAGAACTTTTCTCAGACACCCACTGTATTGAATAATCAAAATAACTTGATCCAAGTATTTGTTTATTTACAGATTGCAAAACTCAATGGACATTTTTTGGAAGGAACTTTTACAAAGGGATTAGAAGAAATACCATTTATTGAAACAAAATTGAAAGAATACGAATTATATTTAGATAGGCATCGGATCTTGGTCTTCTATTATAAAATAGCCTCTTTGTATTTTGGAAGCGGTAACCATGATAAGAGCATTGATTATTTGAATAAAATCATCAATTGGAAGGTTGATTTGCGTACCGATTTACAATGTTATGCAAGGCTCTTGCATTTAATTGCACACTATGAGTTGGGTAATTTCACATTGCTTGAATACCTATTAAAGAATGTGTATCGGTTTATGTATAAGATGGAAAATTTGAGCACCGTAGAACTGGCAGTATTTGATTTTGTGAAAAATAGTTTTAGATTAAGTCAGCATCAATTGAAACCGGCTTTTGAAAATTTATTAGAAAAGTTAAAAAAACTGGAACACGATTCACTGGAGACAAGGGCGTTCATGTATTTAGACATCATCTCTTGGCTAGAAAGCAAGATCTCAAACACGCCAGTTCAAACTGTCATCAGAAATAAATTTTTGGAAGCACAAAAAAAAGCAATCGTTATTGCAGAGAAAAAGAAAACGGGTTTTGAAATAAAACAACCGGGGTTATAATTTTTTTTCTACAGTTGGGTATTTAACTCCAAGTTGCTCTAGATAAGTACCATATTTAGAAGGGTCATAATAAAAGGGTTTCATCTGCTCTCTATATTGCCCCATGATTTCCTTGTTCAAATAAATAGCAGGAGGATCAGTAGCACTAATAAAAGGTTTGTATTTGGTTTCTTTTGTTTGCACATCAGTAAAATAAGATTTTGCATCAGCAAGTACTTTTGGATTTGTAAACAAATCAATTAAAGTAAGCGCAGT
Source organism: Bacteroidota bacterium (assembly GCA_031428775.1). Lineage (GTDB taxonomy): Bacteria > Bacteroidota > Bacteroidia > Chitinophagales > Chitinophagaceae > Sediminibacterium. Next base: position 5,354 of record JANOYH010000188.1, on the reverse strand, counting down.
TGCTTTTGCACCAGCAAGTGAACCTTTATGGGCAATGGGTGTAGCCATTGCAATAGCGTCAGCCCAATGGTGTCCTTTGGTTCCAGGAATATTAGCAGGATACCATAATACAATAGTTGGTAGATTCCAAGATATATCAGCAATATCATCTGAGCCACCTCCCCAAGAATAAGGTACTGAGCCTTTTAAAGTATCTAAGACACTTCTAAGGCCATTGATCTCTTTGCCATTATTGTCTTTCTTTGGTGCTTCCACTAATTTTTGAACTGCTTTTGCCATTTGTTGGTCCGCTTCTGACCAAGTAGGAAAACCTACCGTTTTAATATTTGCATACATTGTCTCGGCCAATGCTTTATTGAAATGCCCGGGCCAGGCAGTTCCTAATATTTGATAATTCACTTTGGTGTCAGTCATCATAGCCGCACCCTTCGCTATTTTAATTCCTGCATCATACATTGATTGAATATCCTCGTAGATTCTTTCTCTGAAATAATACCATACGCTAGCCTTCGATGGAATCACATTTGGCTGGTCGCCACCATCGGTAATAACATAATGCGAACGTTGTGTTGGTTTCAAATGTTCTCTTTTAAAATTCCAACCAATGTCCATCAACTCCACACCATCAAGTGCACTTTTACCTCTCCACGGCCCTCCTGCAGCATGTGCAGCTTCTCCCTCAAACGAAAATTTAACTGACACCAAACCATTCATTCCATTGTCGCCATAATTAGCACCAAAATCACCACTAACATGCGTAAAAATACAAGCATCTACATTTTTAAAATACCCGTCTCTAATATACCAGGCTTTACTTCCAACCAATTCTTCTGCAACACCAGGCCATATCACCAATGTGCCGGGCAAATGATTTTTGATCATTGCTTCTTTTGCTGCGATTGCTGCAAATATGACTACGGCTTGGCCTGAATTATGTCCTTCACCATGTCCGGGTGCCCCTTCCACAATTGGATCTTTATAAGCGACGCCTGGTTTTTGTGATGCTTTGGGAATACAATCTATGTCGCTACCTAGTGCGATAACTGGACTACCATTTCCCCATTTAGCCATCCAAGCAGTTGGAATTCCAGAGATGCCTCTTTCAATCGTGAATCCATTTTTTTCCAAGATGGAAGTCAAATATTTTGAAGTTTCTATTTCTTGAAATCCGAGCTCACCAAAACTGAACACCATATCGACCATTTCTTGCACATTCTTTTCTTTGCCACTCACAGATTGCAAAACTTCTTTTTTGATCATATCAATTTGAGTACTACTTAAATTTTTCGTTTGTGCGTGCAAAGGCATAACGGCCCATAAACAACTTATGGCTAATAATAAGGAGCATGTCAATTTTTTGTAATGAGATTTGAGCATAGTAGTGGTTTGCTCAAATTTAAGGATTTAATGATTAGTTATAAATTCTTTCAATGGCATCCTTGAATTTTTCCATGACCACTTTTCTTTTCAAACTCATTTTAGGCGTCATCTCACCAGTATCAATACTCCATTCACGAGGGAGCAATTCAAATTTTTTAACCTGTTCTACATGGTTGAAAAATTCGTTGAATTCATCTATAATAACTTGATATTGTTCTAACACTTTGGGTTCTTTCAGTGCTTCTTCAACTGTATTAAAAGGGATTTGATTGTCTCGCATCCATAATTTCAAGTAGGCCATAGCAGGTACAATCAGTGCTGAAACAAATTTCCTTTCTGCACCAAGCACCATAATTTGCTCAACGAATGGGCTTTCTTTGAATTTATTTTCTAATGGCTGCGGTGCTACATATTTACCCCCACTCGTTTTAAATAATTCTTTTTTTCTGTCAGTAATTTTCAGGAATTTTCCTTCGTCCATTACCCCAATATCGCCCGTGTGTAACCATCCATCTATCACGGTTTCTGCAGTAAGGTCGGGCCGCTTGTAGTATCCAGCCATTACACAAGGTCCGCTTACAAGTATTTCACCGTCATCCGCAATTCTTGTTTGTATGCCATCAATTATTGGGCCAACGGTACCAAATTTAGTACCTCCCTTTGCTTTTCTATTAACGCTGATTACGGGACTATTTTCAGTTGGACCGTATCCCTCATAAACGGGAATTTGAGCAGCATTAAATATGCGCAAGAGTTTCACTTGACAAGCTGCACCACCTGTTATAATAAAGCTCACATTACCCCCTAATCCTTCGCGCCACTTTGAGAAGATGAGTTTGTTGGCTAGTGCCAATTGTGTATCATAAAACCAACCCCCACTTATATTGTTATCATATTTTTCTCCCAGTGCAACCGCCCAAAAAAATAGTTTGCGTTTTAGTCCAGTTAACTCAGCACCCTTTGCCATGATTTTTTCAAACACTTTTTCTAATAGTCGAGGTACTGTTGTAAAACCATTGGGTTGTACTTCTTTTAAATTTTCACCAATCGTATCTAAACTTTCTGCATAAAAAATACTTATGCCACTAAAGAGATAGATATAGGTACACATTTTTTCAAAAATATGGTTCAGGGGTAAAAAGCTCAAGACCCTAGTATCTGGAGCATCTTCAAATGGAAAGCTTTGTTTAGAAAAATAAACATTGGTATAGATATTACTATGTCTAAGCATTACTCCTTTGGGAGTGCCCGTTGTACCTGAAGTATAAATGATGGTTGCCAAATGTTCCGGTGGAATGCTAGCTTTAATCGTTTGCATTTTTTGCATATTGTTTTCGTTGGCTAGTCCGGTAATTTCCGTCCAATGCGCAACCCCTACAAGTTGATCAAAACTATAGATCTTTTTAACTGATTGAACGCGTTCACAGACTTCCTTTGCTTTGTCATATAAGTCTTTGCTACTAACAAAAACATATTTAACAGCAGCGTCATTTAAAATGAATTCTAGTTCTAATGGATTGGTGGTGGGGTAAAGGGGTACCAAAATAACCCCAATTTGTTGCGCGGCTAAATCAGAAAATAACCATTCCGGGCGATTATTGCTGATAATGGCAATTTTATCACTTCCTTCAGCACTAAAATCATTCCCACTCAGACCAAGTTCTAATAATCCAGCACTAAATGAATTAGCAATCTCAGCAACTTTAGCAGTACTGTATTTTACCCATTGTCCATTTTCTTTAGCAGCAATCATGTCATTTTTTGGGAAATGCTGAAGCTGATGTTCAAGGCAGTCAAATAATCTTTTACTTGTCATATTACAATAGTTAATCGTTTTGAGCGAAAAAATTATTTATCGTTAGAACTGTCAATTTAGGGAAAAGGATACAAATAAAAAAGCCGAACGTTTTTTGTAGGGCTTTGGATCAGTTTCAAATTAACTAATTAACAAAGTAATATTGGAGTTGGGGTAGTTTAAAAACCCTGCTTTGTTGGAACAGTTGGAATTCTTTTGCTTTGCTAGCATTAGTTGATTGCCATTGTTGAAACTTGGCTGGGTTGATGGCATTACCAAAAATCCATTGGTGATAAGCCTCAAAAATGCCCTCACTTACTAATTGATTCATGTGGTCAATTAAACGTAGCGGAAATTGTACTGCTAGCTCTTTATTCCAATGGTTTAACATACGAGTTCGAGCTAATAATATAGTGTCGATGGTTATACTAAAGGGTTTAGAATTCTGGGGATAATTACAAATGGCCAATGCAAGGGCTTTGTCAAATGATGTTGGTGCAAGTACATTCGTAATTGCACCTGGAACTAATAAAGCTTGGTATGCGTTGAGTATTTTATTTTTTACGGCTTCTGTTCTTGCAGTAAAACTTTCCAAGTTAATAAAATATTCGCCATAAAAAGCTACACGTAACCATTGTCTATTTATGCTATAATACATGCTTGCGTGATAGTAGTTGCCACTAAAATTAGGGTCAAGTTCAATTCCTTTTTCCCATTGTTGAATGGCTTGATCGAGTTGATTTTGTTTAGCAAGTAATTCTCCAAAATCATTATAGATAACGCCAGACTGAGGGAATTTCAGCATCCCATATTTATACAAGGTTGTACACTCTGCGATGTTACCAATGGCTTTATAGGCCATCCCTAGTATTTGAAAACATTGAGCATCTGCATCATTCCGATCTATCAATGGGCGAGCAATTTGAATGGCCGATGTATAATTATTCTGTAATAAATAAAGATATGCAAGGTCTTTTTGCATATCCAATTGAACGCTGTCTTGTTTGATTGCTTTCAACAAAACAGTTGTAGCTGTTTCATATTCCCCCTGACGCAATAATATTTTTGCAGATTCGTACAACTGTTTAGCATCTTGCTGTGCCATAATTGTATTGGAACAAATTATGGCAAAACAAAAAAATACTATTTTATTCATAGCATACGATTATGATGTTGTAATAAACAAAGTAAAAATATTTAACGCTTACTCATATATTAAATGAGTCAGCAATCCGTCTCTTAGTTTTGGCTCAAACCAGGTACTCTTGGGTGGCATTACTTTTCCACTATCCGCAATATCAAATAACTGGTTCATACTTACAGGAAAAACACTAAAGGCAGCAGCCATTTCACTACTGTCTACTCTTTTTTCTAATTCCGATAGTCCGCGTATACCACCCACAAAATCAACACGCGTATCTATTCTTGGGTCGTTGATGTTTAGTAATTCAGAGAGGACATTGTTTTGTAAGATGGTAACATCTAAAACACCAATAGGGTCTTCCTGAAAAGTTCCTGGCTTAGCCACTAGTTTATACCATGATTTATTTAAGTACATGCCAATTTCGTGGAGGTTAGCAGGTCGAAATGCTTGACTTCCTTCATTTGTAACAGTAAATTTGTTGTTCAATGCATCTAGAAAAGCTTCATTTGATAATCCGTTCAAATCCTTCACCACTCTATTATAGTCCATAATATAGAGTTGGTTAGATGGAAATAAAGTGGTTAAAAAATGATTGGCTCCTTCCGGTGCACTTTTACCTAAAGCTGCTCTTACTTTTGAAGCGGATGCTGCTCGGTGATGACCATCGGCTATATAAGTACAAGGTATTTGTTCTGCAAAAACAGCGGTTATTTTCTCACAGATATCTCCATCACTGATAATCCAAATGGTATGTTGAATACCATCGTCTGCAATAAAATCATAGCCTGGAGATTTTGTTGTTTTCCATTTATCTATGATGGCATCAATAGTGGTATTATTTCGATAGGCTAAGAAAACGTTTCCAGTTTGAGCACCAGAAGTTTTGATGTGATTGATTCGATCCAATTCTTTTTCTGGACGAGTCAATTCGTGTTTCTTAACGATGTCATTCTCGTAATCATCCACACTACTTACACAAACGAGACCGGTTTGACTTCTTCCGTTCATTACCAACTGATAGATATAATAACACTC
>JANOYH010000187.1:0-17590 GCA_031428775.1 Bacteroidota bacterium | reverse complement strand
TCCCTTTGACAGAGCAAAGATGCAACTTTATTTGGTACTATGCAACACATAGTACCAAGTTTTTTAAGGTAATCGGCTTGTGGCAGTAACGGGCATTGTTTAATTAGTTGATTATTAATAGAATAAGAAAAAATTATTTTTTTTCAGAATGATGAATGGCGCTATTTCTTGATAAATGGGGATTTTATATAGGCACATTAGAAGTAAAAACTGGCTTCTAAAGTATTTCTTATGTCTCAAAAAGAAATTATAAACAAACTAGATTAAGTTCAGTTGAAAGAATAAAAAATATTTATCGTATTTGTACGATTAATGAATTATTATCTCTAGATTTGCTTATCGTAAAAAAACGATAAAGTAATGGCGATAGCAAAAACAACCGCATTTTCACAACAAGAACAAGACCTGGCAATATTTGCCAAAGTAATGGGGCATCCTGCGCGGATTGCTATCTTAAATGTGTTGGCTAAAGAGAAGGGGTGTATCTGTGGTAAAATAGTTGATGTATTGCCATTAGCACAGTCTACTGTATCACAACATTTAAAAGAATTGAAAAATGCAGGGCTTATCAAGGGTACTGTAGATGGTCCTAAAAGTTGTTATTGCATTAATTGGGAAACGATTGAAGCTTTTAAAAAACAATTCAATGAGTTGTTTTCCACTATGCAGAATAGTAAGGAAAAGTCTTGCTGTTAAAAAGTCAAAAGTCAAAAGTAAAATTTCTAACTGATGGAAAATTTTAATAGAAAAGAGCACTGGGAAAAAATTTACCAGACAAAACAATTGAATGAAGTGAGTTGGTTTCAACCTACACCTGAAACTTCCTTGAATTTTCTACAAGAATTTCATATACCACTGGATGCAAAAATCATTGACATTGGTGGTGGAGATAGTTTATTAGTTGACAACTTACTTGCATTAGGATATCACAACATTACAGTGTTGGATATTTCTGTATCAGCATTAAATCGTGCAAAATTGCGACTTGGAGAAAAAGCCACTTCTGTTAAATGGATAGAAGCCGATGCCTCAAATTTTGAGCCCCAAGAAAAATATGATTTCTGGCATGATCGTGCTGCATTTCATTTTTTAACAAATGCCAATGAAATTGAACAGTACTTACAAACTGTTCAACAGAATATCAACCCAAATGGCATTCTTGTAATGGGAACTTTCTCTGAACAAGGTCCAACTAAATGCAGTGGCATCAATATCAAACAGTATTCTGAACATAGTTTAACCTCATTGCTTAAGAAATTTTTCGAAAAAATTAAATGCATTACTGTTGATCATATTACCCCTTTTGAAACCATACAACAGTTTGTGTTTTGTAGTTTCAGAAAACCAGGGGTGAGTTAGAAAGTCAAAAGTCAAAAGTCAAAAGTCAAAAAATAAAATAAAATAAAATAAAATTTTAAATTTAAAACGAATCATATGCAAACCGAAAATGAATTAAAAGCGCTGGTTAAAGAAAAGTATGCTGCCATTGCAGAACAAAGCAAAGAAGACAATGCCTCATCATGCTGTGGTGCTGGTGGGTGTAGTACAGAAGTGTATAATATTATGACAGACGACTATACTCATTTGAAAGGGTATAACGCAGATGCAGATCTTGGTTTGGGATGTGGACTACCTACCGCATTTGCAAAAATTAAAGAAGGTGATACTGTGATTGATCTAGGCAGTGGTGCAGGTAATGATTGCTTTGTTGCACGCGCAGCAACGGGTCCTTTGGGAAAAGTAATAGGTATTGATTTCACAGAACCCATGATTGCAAAAGCAAGAATCAATGCAGAAAAATTGAACTACCAGAATGTTGAATTTCGCTTGGGCGATATTGAACAAATGCCCGTCTCAGCAAATATTGCCGACGTAGTTGTAAGCAATTGTGTATTGAATCTAGTGCCCAATAAATTCAACGTTTTATCAGAAGTTTTTAGGGTATTAAAACCAGGTGGCCACTTTAGTATTTCTGATATTGTATTAGAAGGACAACTACCCTCTCAACTACAGCAAGCTGCTGAAATGTATGCTGGTTGTGTATCAGGCGCTGTTCAGAAAAATGTTTATATGGAATTGATAGAAGCAACTGGTTTTACCAATATCACTATTCAAAAAAGCAAAGAAATCATCATCCCCGACGATATATTAATCAACTATTTGAACAAAGACGAAATTGAACTATTTAGAAATAGTGGCATGGGAATTTACAGTATCACTGTTTATGCAGATAAACCAGTTGAGAATAAACCCTGTTGCGCACCAGGATCAGGATGCTGTTAAGAAGTCAAAAATCAAAAGTCAAAAATAGGGAGTAAGTAAATATTGAATTTTAATCATCATGGAAAAGAAAAAGTTATTATTCGTTTGTGTGGAGAATAGCAATAGGAGTCAGATGAGTCAGGCTTTTGCATTCATACATGGCAGTGGAACTATTGAAGCATACAGTGCTGGAAGCAAACCCAGTGGTATTGTTAATCCCAAAGCCATCGCTGCAATGAAGGAGCTGGGTTATGATCTAAGTGTGCATGATAGTAAGTCGTTACAGGAAGTGGAAGCTTTTGCTCCTTTTGATGCAGTAGTTACCATGGGTTGTGGCGATGCCTGTCCTTGGATGCCTACAAAACAATTTATCGACTGGCAAATACCTGACCCCAAACATATGGAGCCCACTCAATTCAATGAAGTACGGGACTTTATCAGCAAAAAAGTAAAAGAGTTGATAGACGTTTTATAACTATGAGTACCTATGTTCAATAACTCAAGTAAGCTTTGTTCCAAAGTGATTTGAAATGGTTATTAGTGAATGGTTATTAGTTTTTAATTATTGCGTTGGTTATTACCCGACGTATTATTAGTGCCCAATAAACTTTCCATCAATGAACTCGCAATCGATACAACCAAACTAAATAAAAGAGCAGATACCCAGCCATCAACCGAAAAACCCGGAACAAGATCTGATGCCCATTTTACAATTAAAATATTGATCACTAGTAAAAATAATCCTAGCGTAAATATGGTGATGGGAATAGTAATTATAACCAAAATGGGCTTGATAAAACTATTTAACAATCCCAAAACAGCTGCTACAAAAACAGCTGTCATAGAATCTTTTACATGAACACCGCTAATAATATAAGCGGCAACTAAAACAGCTACTGCTGTTATCAATGTTTTTACTAGGAATCGTAACATGGGCTATTTTTCTAAAATGGTTTTTAAATTATTCAAGGTTGTGGTCTCTGCTTTTTCAATGATATTCTTGCCAATGAACGACATCAAATTCATAGGATATGCTTCATGTCCATAAAACTCACTGACTACTTCTGTTTGTGTAGGTGAAATTATTTTTAATATAGTTGACGCTTTCTGATTGCTTTCAAAGGGCCTTTTAAATCGTAGGTCCACATCAATCCTTTCTTCACTGATTTGTGTGATTTCTTGTTCACCTTCTCCCGCATCTCCTTTCTCACTATTCCATCCGGCAATGAATCCAACAGTGCCATCCGTACCAGTATATTTCATGACTACATTCGGGTCTTCCATTACCCAAACACTATAAAATTCTTGATTTTTTACCAGTTTTACATAATCATAGACCTCTTTTCTTGATTTATTGATGGTAGTAGATACTGTTACAGTATATTCTTTTGGAATAAATAGGGCAGCAATCAATAAAAAAGCTATCAAACCTATTAGGCCAATTCCGATTGTTTTTAGAATTTTCATTATTGTGGGTTTTAAATGAAGATTTAATGGGATTACCTTTTTCGAATGTATTCAAATTCATTGAGAATTGCAAGTGACTTTTCAATTGACTTATATTAATGGGAATAAATTATCAGGACACTTCAGGATGCCATCCACTTTAATTAGCAATAGTTTTAAACCGCTTTGTCTAGAATGGTTAGTCTTCTGCCCACATTTAAAATTGATTTTATGAAACGATGCTTATTTTGCTTGATTTTACTTTGCTTTATTTACAACCATCCATTTGCACAAATAGGGACAAGATTCCCATCTGAAAAAAAGATCGTCATTGATCCTGTTACTGGTACAAAGCTGGTGTTTTTAACAAGCAGTTCGCACGGCGATCGTAAAATTTATCAAACACATAATCAATGGACTTCAGACGGACAATGGTTAATTTTTAGTTCTGCACTTGTTAAAGGAGAAGCAATGGCCGTTAATGAACAAACCGGCGATCTTGTACAAGTAACAGAAGGTGGTTATATGGGCATGTTGAATATTGCTAGAAAGTCTATGAAGCTCTATTTTTTGCGAAACCCAAAATTATCCAATGCTCCAAACGCCATTGCCGATAGCAGTAGAAATATGCAGACAATAGTTCAAGTAATTGAAGTGGATTTGCAAAAACTGTTTGACGATAGTAAAGCAAAAACGCTCAAGCCCGCATCGTACTACCAACGTGTATGTGGCACTACACCTGCTGAATTAGGAGCAGGTGGTGATATGGCATTGGATGGAAATGAAGACAGGGTTTATTTCAGGGTCAGTAAAGCAGCAGCAGCAAAACATATTAGATCGGATACTAAATTGGAATCCAATTTTGGTCCGAGGAATATGGGAGCCGGCCCTTCGGGAATTGCTTCTATGAATATTCATACGGGCATTTGTACTTATGTGGTTTCTGTGCCTTTTCAAATTGGACATATCCAAACCAATCCTTGGGTAGCGGGTGAAATCATTTTTTGTTGGGAGACTGGCGGTAAATCGCCCCAGCGTACCTGGACAGTTTTATCCGATGGCACGGGCCTCAGACCTTTGTATCCTGAAGCAGACCACGAATGGGTTACACATGAAGCAGTCATTTCAAAAGATGAAGTGGCTATTGCTATCATGGGGCATAGAAAAATCCCAAATAGTAATCAAACTATTGCTGAAGGCACAGCAGTAAGTGGGGCAAATCCTGGACAGGAAGTGGCATGGGGAATTTCCGGAACAAGAGAGAAACCAACAGGGTTGGGTATCGTTAATTTAAGAACACGTGAAATGACCATTGTTGGTCAAACACCCAGTGGAAGTGGACTCTGGCATGTAAGTGGTTCTTCTGATGGTAGGTGGGCAGTGGGCGATGATTTTAGTAGATCCTTGTATATCATCAATCGAAAAACACATGAAATGCGTTTGCTAACAACCGGACATAAAACCACTGCAGCAGATCATCCACATCCTACGATGAGTCCGGATGGAACCAAGATTCAAATTCAATCTGCCATGTTATCGGCAGATAATAGAACGATGAATATTTGTATTGTTCCAGTACCAGAAGATTGGTTGACAAGAAAATAATAAGGTCGCTTTTTTCGAGCGACCTTATTGTTGATTTTCTAAAACTTAGCCTAAAACTACACACAAAATTTATTTCCTTGGATATAACAAGGCTGCATGTGCTGCGGCTAATCTGGCTATGGGCACACGGAAAGGAGAACAACTCACATAGTTCAAACCTATCTTATGGCAAAAGATCACACTTTCCGCATCACCACCGTGTTCGCCACAGATACCCACTTTTAAATGTGGTTTTGTTTTGCGTCCGCGTTCTGTTCCAAATTTGATTAACTCTCCTACACCATCTTGGTCAATGGTTTGGAATGGATCGTCGTCCAAAATTTTCTGATCCAAATAATTGGGCAAGAATCCACCAATATCATCTCTGCTAAAACCAAAACTCATTTGTGTAAGGTCGTTCGTACCAAAACTGAAGAAATCGGCCACAGTAGCCATTTGTTCTGCTTTTAGTGCAGCCCTTGGAATTTCAATCATGGTTCCATAGAGGTAAGGTATTTTTTTCAGTTTGAATTTTTCACAAACTTCCTTGTAAACGGCATCCACAATTATTTTCTGGTGCGTAAGCTCATTCACTGTACAAGTTACTGGTACCATGATTTCCGGGAAAGCTTTTTTGCCTGCAATCAATAATTCTGCAGTAGCTTCTAGAATGGCTTTGATTTGCATTTCTGTAATTTCAGGATAGCTGATACCAAGCCTTACGCCTCTATGACCAAGCATAGGATTGTTTTCGTGTAATGCCAATACCCTTCTTTTCAACAGACTCATACTAATACCCAATTCCTTGCTTAGGTGTTGCAGTTTTGCTGCATCGTGTGGAACAAATTCATGCAATGGAGGATCTAATAAACGAAAAGTTACGGGGTATCCTTGCATGGTAATTAAAGTAGCTTTCACGTCTTTTTTTACGTATTTGAACAAGTCGTTCAAAGCCACCCTTCTTTCTTTTTCTGTTTTACTCACAATCATCTTGCGCAATAAAAACAGGGGATCGTCACTTCCTTCGCCATAGAACATATGTTCTGTGCGGAAAAGTCCAATTCCTTCTGCACCAAATTTCAAACCTTGAGCGGCATCATTTGGTGTTTCAGCATTGGTACGAACGCCCATTACTTTAATCTTATCAACCAGCTTCATGATATTTTTGTAAGCCACATTTTTATCAATATCAATATCCACTAAAGCCATACTTCCTAAGTATACCAAGCCTTTGGTGCCATCAAGACTGATCCATTCGCCTTCCTTAATATAAGTTCCATCGTTAGCCTTAAATGATTTTGTTTCGCCATGGATTTCAATATCTGCACAACCAACAATACAGCATTTACCCCAGCCTCTTGCAACCAATGCAGCGTGAGAAGTCATGCCACCTTTGGTAGTAAGAATAGCTTGTGATTTGTGCATACCGTCTACGTCTTCAGGGGATGTTTCTTCCCTAACAAGAATTACTTTCTCACCTTTACTAGCCCATGCTACAGCATCTTCAGAACTAAAAACAACCCTGCCTTTTGCGCCACCTGGTCCTGCTGGCAAACCTTTTGCAATGGGCCTTGTAGCAGCCTGAATTTTTGGATCAAGCATTGGAAGCAATAGTTCCACCAGTTGGTTAGGTCCAACACGCAACACGGCTGTTTTTGCATCAATGACTTTTTCGTTGTACATGTCACTTGCAATCTTAACTGCTGCAATACCATTTCTTTTTCCTATTCTACATTGAAGCATATAGAGCACCCCTTTTTCAATAGTGAACTCAATGTCTTGCATATCTTTGTAATGCTTTTCTAATTTAGATTGAATGGCAAACAATTCCTTATACACTATTGGCATTGTTTTTTCTAATGTAGGTAAGTGTTTGCTTTGATCGTTTTTAGAATATTCATTCACAGGGGCAGGAGTTCTAATACCTGCTACAACGTCTTCGCCTTGTGCGTTTAATAAATATTCGCCATAGAATTTGTTTTCGCCATTGCCAGGGTTTCTTGTAAATGCAACACCCGTAGCACTGGTATCGCCCATATTTCCAAAAACCATGGCTTGAACGTTAACGGCTGTTCCCCATTCGTCTGGAATTTTTTCAATCCTGCGATAATCGATGGCACGCTTTCCGCTCCAGCTGCTGAATACTGCTCCAATACTGCCCCATAATTGTTCAAATGGATCTTCCGGAAATGGCTTGCCCAATACTTTTAAAACAGTCGCCTTGAAGTCTTTTACTAATGCCTTTAATTCTGTTACTGTAAGATCAGTGTCGAATTGGTAGCCGTTTTTATATTTAACTTTTTCTAATTTTTCATCTAGCTGTTTGCGGATGCCTTTACCAGTTTTCACTTCAACACCGCCCGCTTTTTCCATCACCACATCGGCATACATCATAATTAACCTACGATATGCGTCATAGGCAAATCTTTCATCTCCGGATTGTTTGATCACACCCTGAATGGTTTTTTCATTCAAACCAATATCAAGAACGGTTTCCATCATGCCTGGCATTGATTTACGAGCTCCAGAACGAACAGAAACTAATAAAGGATTATTTACGTCACCAAATTTTTTACCAATTAATTTTTCAACATCAGACAAAGCTTTTTGAACTTGCGCTTGCAATACAAGCGGATATTTTTTCTTGTTTTGATAGTAATGGGTACATACGTCCGTCGTTATGGTAAAACCTGGCGGTACTGGTAGTTTTAGCTTAGGATGTCCGGCCATTTCGGCTAGGTTTGCTCCCTTACCACCAAGAAGATTTTTCATAGATTCATTACCATCTGCTTTTCCGCCGCCAAATGAATAGACGTACTTTGTAATTTTTTTTGCTTGTGCCATCGTTAGAAATTTTAAAGTAATAAAAGAACAATTGGGACTGAAAAGTCCCAATTGCTTAATTAAAAAAGTGTTGCGAAAGGGAGTTTGACACCACCTTGTATTCAGCATACCTTCTTACAATTTGGTAGCGGTTGTTGATGGCTCTAACATTGGGGTTTGAGAGGTGTTTCTCGTTATAGGGAGTCAGCAAGTCTGTTTCATTAATCACCTTTCCTAAACCATCAATAGTTCTGGAGAAGACCCTATAATGAAAATGCCAAGGGTTTAGGTCATTAATATCTGAACTACCATTGTATGAGTCATTAAATCCTTCAAAAATTAATTCGCTAGTGTGGGATGCGTGCATCACCAAATGTTCAGTGATTTCTATATAATGGTCCATTTCTGGGTCGTTGTGGACGATGCCGCTATCCCAAATTGTTTCGCCATTCAGGAAAATCAGCAGTCGGTTGTCGACCCTTTTAACATTGATCCAATATTCCGTTTTCATTGTGATATTTTTAATCGTAAGGAAGATTTTTTTACTCCCTAAAATTAAAAACTATGCAACCGTGGAATAATGATGAATGTCATGTTAGAATATGATTCTTACTAGGTTGTTGGCTTATATGGCTTTTTAGTTATTTTTTTCTTTGAAGGCTTCATTATTTCTTTATCAGCTACTTTTTGTAAATGTACCTTAACTCTTAATGCCACCATTTTTTTGATTAATGTAATTGGTAATGGTGTTTCAATTGGGAATTGGATGGCTCCTTTTGACGTTTTAAATGTTGTCAATTCTTCTTTAAAGGCATTGATAACTGTGGGCATTGGATAAAATCCAATATGGTGGTTGTACCCTGCAAAATAAATGAGATTACCTTGTAGGGTAAAAGCAGGCATACCATATTTGATGGCTTCCATTGCTTTTGGAACAGTCTTGCGTATTATATTGCGCATTTTTGTCAATTGCAATTGGGTGTTCTCAGGAAATTGAGCGATGTATTCATCAATGGTTTCTGGCTTTTTTTGATCTTTTTTCATATTGATGGGTTATCAATGACACTATTTATTTAGTTCAATTTTTAAGGCTGCAATCATCTCTTTATAATCGTTCATCACTTTTGAAATTTTTCCTTCCCTATTAATCACAAATTGGGTAGGGTATCCTGTAACCTTTAATTTATCTTCCATATACGATGCTGTTGTTGGAATCACTGCATAGTCGAATTTGGTATTAGACAAGAACTTTTTTAATTTCTCTGTAGAATCATAAGCCATACTGATGAATAGTACATCTTTTCTATTTTGATAATATTTTACCAACTCATTTAAGGCAGGCATTTCCTGAACACAACTTTGGCAATGGATAAACCAACATTTTAATACAATTACTTTGCCTTTAGTATTGGTGCTGTCATATTTGTTTCCATTTAAGTCTGTAAAATTAAAATCAGGAATCTTCATGCCTTCTAGTTTGTATTTATGATAGGCGTCTTCTGCAATTTGTTTGGCATAGATCTTTAAATCATTGTCGGCTGAATCACTCAAAGGATATAACTGGTATTGCACTACACTATCCATTCTTAGAACTCGAATGGGAACAAAATTCCCATGGATCATTTCTAGAAAAAAAGCATCCTTTGTAATCTCTTTTGCATTTGAGTCAAGTGGGATATAGTTTTCTGAAAAATGAATATTTTGATTGTGGTATTCCCACCACGATTCGAAACGGTTTAAAACCTTTTCAGGAGGTTTGTTAGCAACCTTGTCTTTAGTTTCATTGGTACAAGCAAAAAAGCAAAAGGTAAGTAATAAACAAAAAATTATCTTTTTCAAATGTTTCATGTTTTAAAGTTAGGATTAGTCCCAGTTAAATCGAACAGTTCTTTCATTCAACTTCCAAACCTTTGGAAAAGGTGTATCCATCCAGTCTAATGGTTCACCAACGGGTAATGTCATTCAGTCAACTTTTGTAGTTAACCCAACGCAATCACAATCTCATAGCCCCATGTCTTGTACAGTTTGAAATAAGTGGTAACCCTTTCAAGGTTTTCAGAAATACTGGGGTCTAAAACCGGTTTTTTTTCTTCTCTTCCCTTAATTAAAGAAAGCATTAAGGATGACCTATCGTTTTCGCTTCCACAGAGCGGTCTTGTCCAAATGCCTGGCCGCATGCCCCTGTTTTGCGATTAGGCTATCTGTCAAAAGGATTGAAGCTATGGACAATCCAGTTGTTCTAATAAAATGTCTCCTTTTCATGGATACTAAGTTAATGAAAACAGGTTACTACAGGATGGATAACCTAGCTGATTCATGTAAGTTGAATGTCTTAATGTCCATATTAAATCGATTGCATATGCTAGTTCATTTTAAGAAACTTCTCTTAATAGTAGGTGGCCTTTTTGGTAATTGTTTATTGCTTGATGCACAAGAGATATTAGAAACGGGGGGTAAAAAAATGCCCAAGGAATGGATTGATCAAGATACCCATCATAAAATTGTGCGGCTCTCTGCAGATTTGGATGGGAATAGTCAGAGTTTTTATTTCCACAACAATCCATTTATAGGTAATGACATGATATTTTATAATAGTAGCAAGCAAAAGGCGGAAGATGTTACTGATATGAAACATGAACAATCCGCAACTATTAATATAAATAATCGGCAAATATTTTCTATCGATCTGAAAAGTCAAAAGATAAATAGGCTGACCAATGAGCATTCGCCTATGAATGGCGAAGTGGTATGTGAAAAAACAAAAACGGTTTTTTATCAAATTAAAGACAGTGTATTTTCATTGGGGATAAAAGAGAAAAAGCCAAAACTGGTTTTTGTTTTTCCTGCCGATTTCAAATCAACCATTGTTGCAGTAAATAGTAATGGCACATTATTGGGTGGATCAAGAGCTACAGATGCTGAAAAAGACATACTAAAAAACAACCCCAATAAAAGCAGCTTTTTTAACCTCATCTACGAGGCTCATTTACCCAAAACATTATTTACCATTGAAGTGGCAACTGGCAAGCTCAATAAATTATTTACAGACAGTGCTTGGTTAAACCATGTTCAGTTTTCTACTTCGAATCCTAATTTATTAGGGTTCTGTCATGAAGGACCTTGGCATAAAGTGAATCGAGTATGGACTATTGATGTGCAAACAAAAGTCATCACACAAATACATCATCGAACCATTGACAATGAGATCTGGGGCCATGAGTGGTTTGGTAAAAGCGGAAAGACTATTTGGTTTGATTTGCAACAACCAAGGGGACAAACATTTTTTGTTGGTGGCTATGATGTGGCAACGGGGGAGGAAAAAAAATATAGCCTACAAAGAAATGAATGGAGTGTACACTATAATTCAAATCAGGACGAAACGTTGTTTGCGGGCGATGGTGGTGATCCTGGCGCAGTGGCTAAAGCACCAGATGGACAATGGATTTATTTGTTCACGCCAAATGGTAATAAATTTGATGCTGAAAAATTGGTGAATATGAAACGTCATCAATATAGGCTAGAGCCGAATGTTCATTTTAGTCCAGATGGTAAATGGATCATTTTTAGGGCTAATTTTGAAGGGGAATCCAATGTGTATGCAGTTGAAATTAAAAGATCATAAACCAATGAATTCTACAAAATTACCAACAAAATCCAAACGTTATGAAACCTAAAATAAAAGGGGCAACAAAAAAAATAACTACGGATGATTGGGAGCAATCTTGGCAAGAACACTGGAAAAAGTCACAGTTAGACTATGAGCTACCTTTTGTTGACACCGAAGAGCATCGATTTTTAGGTGAGAAAAGGACCCTTAAAAAAGAAAAGGAACGGTTGAAACGAATTTCGAAGGAATTTGAAATGGGGTTTAAAAAATTGAGTAAGATTGGTCCAGCTGTGACCATTTTTGGCTCTGCCAGATTTAAACCAGGACAACCTTATTATGAGCTTGCTAGAGAAACGGGGAAAGCTTTTGCTAAAGCAGGATTCACTGTTTTAACGGGAGGAGGGCCTGGTGTTATGGAAGCAGGAAATAAAGGTGCCCACGAGGCAGGTGGTCCAACTTATGGTCTCAATATTGTCTTGCCACATGAACAAACACCCAATCCCTATGTCACAGAGAGTCTTGAATTTAAATACTTTTTTATTAGAAAAGTAATGTTGGTTAAATACTCTTGTGCATTTATTGTGTTGCCGGGTGGACTAGGCACGTTAGATGAATTATTTGAGGCCGCAACTTTAATTCAATGCAAAAAAATAGGCCCATTTCCTTTGATATTAATTGGCAGTGAATTTTGGAAAGGACTACGAGATTTTGTTTCTTTTATGGCAAAGGAAGGTGTTTTTTCTCCACAAGAAATTGGGTTCTCAAGAATAGTTGACACAACTGCTGAAGCACTTAAGATGGTGCAATCAAGCTTCCCCCCTGAGTTCAGAAACGCACTAAAACCCCTTAAAAAAATTGCGCCTAAAAATGCGGCACCTAAAAAAGCGGCACCTAAAAAAGTAGCACCTAAAAAAGTTGCATCTAAAAAAATCGCCCTTTAAATGGGTGATTTTCAAACTACTATTTGTAGGTTGTGCGTATAATATTATGGTTGCCTACTTCTCCAAAAGTTTAGTTTTTGATCCTGTATATTGTTTAAATGGGTGTAATTCTCCAATGTAAACATAACTATTGGGGCTTGTTATTTTAGAAGTCTTGTGAAAAATGTCATCTATGTTTTCAATGTTTATAAGCCCTTTTTTTTATCATTCCACCTTTTATATCTTTCACCGAATTCATTACAACAAAAGCATGGGGGTCAATCTTTGTAAGTTCAATATTTAGTTTGTTTAATTCAAGTCTTGTCACAACGGTATATACAATGTCAATTTCTGCTCGTTCTCCGTGATGGCCATATCCACGTTTTCCTGTATACATGGTAACACCTCTGCCCATAGTATGAATAATCATTTGACGAATTTCTCCGCTGTGTGTAGAAACAATCGTTGCTCCTATATACTCTTCAATCCCTTCAATAATAAAATCTAAAGTTTTAGATGCGGATAAATAGGTAATCATAGAGTATAATGCAATTTCCGTACCTAGCAAATAGGCAGCAACAGAGAAAATGATAACATTAATCAATATGATGATGTCGCCAATAGTTGTGCCGAATTTCTTGCTCAAATAAATAGCAAGCACTTCTGTGCCGTCTATGACTGCGCCTCCTCTAACGGCTAGACCAATCCCTGCCCCAAGAAAAAATCCGCCAAATACCGCCACAAGTAAGTTGTCGGTTGTAACATTGGGGAAGGTGACAGTAGCAAGACAAACTGCCAATCCTGTAATGGCCAATGCGGTTTTTATTGCAAACTGTTTGCCAATAACAGAATAAGCAAGAATTACAAATGGAATGTTGATGCAAATAATCCAAATATATAGGGGAGTATTCGTTAATGCTACCAGTAACAAAGAAATGCCCGTTGCACCACCGTCTATAAAATGATTGGTTAACAAAAAACCTTTAAAACCAAAAGCTGCTGAAAAAATACCAATAATTATCAGGATGAAATCTTTTAAATAGCTATTGATTGTTATAATTACCTCTCGGTATCCCTTTGCAAGAATATATTTTGAAACCTGTTGTTCGCTTTTGTTTTTTTTATTTCGTAAAACATTTCTGATGATGAATTGATTCCAGTATGATTTCATAATACATGTATTTCAATTGAATTTTCTATGTAGTTTGATGTTATATAAATATAGTCATCATTTTTTTGATCTAAAAAGCATCCATTTTTTCGTTTTTTAGAAACCAATGTTTAAAGGATTCTACTTCAAATCAAAATGGCTTTAACAGAAAGAAGTTAATAGTTATTTACTTTTAGTTAAGTAATAAAGCAATTCAATTTTGTCTTAATTTTATAGACTAAAAAAATTAATTTTATGGAAACGAATATGCCTCATGCCTCATCTCATCAAAATACTAGCGGTGAAGGCAAGTGTCCTTTTTCTAGTGGAGCATTAAAACAAAGCGCAGGAAATGGCTCGAGAAACCGAGACTGGTGGCCGAATCAGTTGAAATTGAATATCCTACGTCAGCACTCTTCCTTGTCCAATCCTATGGACGAAACATTTAACTATGCTGAAGCATTTAAGAGCCTTGATTTCGCTGCTGTTAAAGCAGACATTGTACAACTGATGACTACATCGCAAGCATGGTGGCCGGCCGACTATGGTCATTATGGTCCATTTTTTATTAGAATGGCTTGGCATAGTGCTGGTACCTATCGCATCTCAGACGGTAGAGGTGGTGGAGGATCTGGAACCCAACGGTTTGCACCATTAAATAGTTGGCCTGATAATGCTAACCTCGACAAAGCACGTTTACTACTATGGCCGATCAAACAGAAATATGGGAAGAAGCTTTCTTGGGCCGACTTGATGATTCTTACTGGAAATTGTGCCCTTGAATCGATGGGGTTCAAAACTTTTGGGTTTGGTGGTGGCCGTGAAGATGTTTGGGAGCCTCAAGAAGATGTTTATTGGGGATCAGAAAGTAAATGGCTAGACGATAAGCGTTATACAGGCGATCGTGATCTAGAAAATCCTCTTGCAGCTGTGCAAATGGGCCTTATCTATGTGAATCCAGAAGGCCCTAATGGAAATCCTGACCCATTGTTATCGGCACGTGATATTCGTGAGACATTTGGAAGAATGGCCATGAATGATGAAGAAACTGTTGCTTTGGTTGCAGGTGGTCATACATTTGGAAAGACCCATGGTGCTGCTGATGCTGGTAAGTATGTAGGTCCTGAACCAGCAGCTGCAAGTATAGAGGAGCAAGGTCTTGGTTGGAAGAATAATTTTGGTAGCGGCAATGGAGAAAATACGATTACAAGCGGATTAGAAGGAGCATGGACTACTACTCCTACGAAATGGAGTAATAACTATTTTGAGAACATGTTTGGGTTTGAATGGGAGCTAACAAAGAGCCCAGCTGGTGCACATCAATGGAAGCCTAAAGGAGGTGCTGGTGCTGGTACAGTGCCAGATGCGCATAACCCTTTAAAAAGTCATGCTCCAACCATGCTCACTGCAGATCTGGCTTTGAAAGTGGATCCTATCTATGAAAAAATATCAAGAAGATTTTTTGAACATCCTGATGAGTTTGAAGATGCATTTGCGAGGGCATGGTTCAAACTAACTCATCGAGATATGGGCCCTTTGGTTCGATACCTTGGACCAGAAGTGCCCAAAGAAGAGCTGATCTGGCAAGACCCAATTCCTACGCCAACTTATCAAGTGATAGACGAAAAAGATAGTGCTCTTTTAAAAGAAAGGATACTTGCTACTGGGCTAACGGTTTCTCAATTGGTTTCAACTGCTTGGGCTTCTGCAGCTACCTTCAGAGTATCAGATAAACGCGGTGGTACAGATGGGGCTCGCATACAACTGGCACCACAAAAAGATTGGGAAGTGAATCATCCAGGTTTACTTTCTTCTGAGTTGGAAAAATTGAAAGTTGTTCAAAATGAATTCAATAATCTTCAATCTGGTGGTAAACAGGTATCGTTGGCAGACTTAATTGTTTTAGGCGGTTCTGTTGGAATAGAACAAGCAGCAAAGAAAGCTGGAATGGATGTTATTGTGCCTTTCACACCTGGTAGGGCAGATGCCACACAAGAACAAACTGATGTTGCCTCTTTTGCAGTGTTGGAACCCGCAGCAGATGGGTTTAGAAATTACTTTAAACCCAAGCACAAAGCCTCTGCAGAAGAAATGTTGTTGGATAAAGCGCAACTGATGACTTTAACTGCACCAGAAATGACCGTGCTTATTGGCGGTATGCGTGTACTGAATACCAATTTCGGACATTCTAAGCACGGGATATTCACAAAGCAAACTGAAACTTTAACCAACGACTTCTTCATGAATCTTTTAGATATGGGGACTACTTGGAAAGCAGTAGCAAATTCAGAAGAATTATTTGAAGGACGTGATCGTACAACTGGCGAACTCAAATGGACAGGTACTCGTGTTGATCTTATCTTCGGCTCTAATTCAGAACTTAGGGCAATTGCTGAAGTGTATGGATGTAATGATTCTCAGGAGAAGTTTGTGAAAGATTTTATAGCTACTTGGACAAAAGTGATGAACCTTGGTAGATATGATTTAGTATAATATCAAGTTTGTGTGTATAGAAATGGCGACCAATTTTTGGTCGCCATTTCTTATTTTGAAAAGTACATTTGGTGGAGTTCAGATGAAATTATACCTACTATTTATTTTGACTAGTGATAGATTGTATAATCATGCTCATCAAATCCCCCATTTTACTATCGTCCATCCATCGAGCAACCACTACTAAATCGTGTTCATTATCAACAACAATATAATTGCCTCCAAAACCTGCTGCGTAATAAATACTCGATGAAACGTCTTTCCATTTTTTAGTTGCATTAATCCACCACATATAACCGTAGTCTTTGTTTGGTGTAGAAGATTGATGTACATCATTAACCCATTTTGCAGATATTAGTTGTTGGCTTTTCCATTTCCCTTTTCTTAAAAATAATAAACCAAATCTAGCTTGATCAATTGCACTGATAAAGATTCCTCCACCATGATGACCTCCTCCACTAACCGATTGCATCATATATCCGTCAATATTTACAAAAGAGTTATCATATCCATACCAACGCCAAGTAGTAGAAGCACCAATAGGGTCCATAATTTTTTCTTTCAATACTACAGGTAGGGGTTTTCTCCATACTTGTAATAATGAATAAGCTAATAAGTTTACCCTAACATCGTTGTATTTATAAACGGTACCTGGCTCATTTAGTTTTCTATATTTCCAATCATCAATGCTGCCTGTCTTTGAAGGTCTATCAGCCCAATCATCACAGTCGAAAAGTGTACCACTCCAATCAGATGATTGGTTCAGTAAATGATCCCAGGTTATTTTTGAATTATGTTCACCCTGAAACTTTCCATCCCAAACATAGTTGTATACTTTGTCGGAAACATTTTTGATCAGCCCGTAGTCTATTGCTAAGCCAGTCGTGGTGGAAAGAAAACTTTTTGTAGCACTATAAGTCATATCAACGCGGTTTATATCGCCCCACTGTGCAACAATGTATCCGTTTTTAATGATAAGACCAGCTGGCGCACCCCTTTCTTTCATGGGTCCTATAATTTTGTAACCGGGTTCATTACTGTAAGATTTCAAATTGGCAATACGCAAGTCTTTTTCAACTTTATTTTCATGAAAAATGGCGTATGTAACGGCACTATCAAGAAGCAGTTGATTCATTTTCAATTCGCTTGCTTTTTTTACTTGCCAATCAGTATCTGGGAAATAGTCCGATTGAGCAAATGATATAGACAAATGCAAATAGAGAATAGAAAAACAAAGGCAGAACTTTTTACACATGTGGAATTATTTTAAGAAGTTTTCATTTTTTCAAATTTTAGTTAAAGCAA
>JANOYH010000186.1:0-21438 GCA_031428775.1 Bacteroidota bacterium | reverse complement strand
TCCACCGCCATATTTTTTCTGTCCGTCTGTTTGTTGAATAATCACCTGGTCTAAGGATATTTCCAATTCTTCTGCAATTAATGCAGGGATGGATTGAAAGGTTCCTTGTCCCATTTCTGGTTTTGGATTAAATAGGGTAATCTTTCCACTCTTTTCAATGAAGATCAAAGGAGACAATTCAAAACCTTCCACTGCATTGTGGAGATTTCCTATGATTTCAACGCCTTGAGCATTGGAAGATAATCCCATTACCAAGCCTGCACCTGTGATACCAGTGAGGCGTAGAAAATTCCGGCGATTTATTTGACTATGATTAGACATGTAGTTGTTTTTGGTGTTGATTATTGAATCAGTTCAGCAGCACGGTGGATGGCAGTTCTTATCCGTTGATAGGTGCCACAACGACAAAGGTTTCCCTGCATTGCAGCATCAATATCCGCATCCGATGGTTTTGGTTTGGCAGTTAATAAAGCGGTTGCACTCATAATTTGACCGGATTGACAATAACCGCACTGAGGAACTTGTAATTCAACCCATGCTTTCTGAACGGCTGCTCCAATTTTCTCATTAAGCCCCTCAATTGTGGTGATTTTTCTACCCACTGCGGCAGAAACAGGGAAACTGCAAGATCTTACAGGGGTTCCGTCAATATGAACGGTACAAGCACCGCATTGTGCTATTCCACATCCGAATTTTGTGCCCGTAAGTCCAACGACATCTCTAATAGCCCAAAGCAAAGGCATATCAGCACTGGCGTCTACGTCGTAGGTTTTGTTGTTAATGGTAAGCTTTAGCATATTATTTCGTTTATCCAAGTTGAAAAAGGATTGAGTATAAAAATAATATTTTACAAACGTAATTGCAGAAAAATGTATGGAAGGCATTTAAGACAATTAAGTCTTAAAATCAGGTAATTAGAGGTTTTATTGCTTCATTATTGATGTATTAAACGGTAACTTTAGTTTTTCGTTTAATTAAAACCATATAAAATGATTCCTACATTCAACGAAATCAATCTGATTGATTGGTTAGATAATCATTTAGAGGAAATGTTTGAGAGTCTCCCTTTTGGAGTTGTACGTATGAACTATCAAGGAGTTGTAACGAGTTATAATACTTGCGAATCTGAATTATTTGGCATTTCAAAAGAGAATGCTATAGGCAAAAACTTTTTCGTTCAAGTGGCACCTTGTACCAATAATTTCATGATAGCTGAAAAATTTCAGCAAGATTTACTTGATGAAGTATTACCATATATGTTTACTTATATCACAAAACCAACTCCTGTAATACTCCGTCTGCTCAAAGGTTCAAAAGGAAATCAATATCTCTTGGCTAAAAACGCCTAAAAAGTGAAAGGTCCATCACAAGAATTGCACATTCAAAAGATGTTATCCATCATCTATGAAATGCCTATGGGTTTAATAGAAACGGATCTTGAAGGTAATATCAGGGAAATGAATGCAAAAAGCATTCAACTACTGATGCCCCATTTTTACAAGAATTTGCTCAACGGGACTAGCCTACATCAATTACTAGAAATCATAGTGCCTGATTTATTGAAAGAAATTCAACAATTTAATGAACAGTCAGGAACCATCATCAACAAAAAAAGACAAGAACTACTTTTTGGGAATGATTTAAATAATACAAAAAAGCAGCAGTATATTTTTACTGTCAACAAACTCGACGAATTTACTCTCTTATATTTTTTTGACGACATTTCTGAACTTTATAATAAAGAAAAGCAGTTGAGTCAAATGATTCAAGAAAAAGCCATTGAACAAAGCAAATTTGAAATGGCTTCCGGTGTATTACACGATATTGGCAATGCTGTTGTTGGATTTGGCTCTTATATCACAAAAATCAAAAGAACCTTTGAACGCAATAATTTGGGAACACTTGAAAATCTAAAATCCTTTATTGAAAAAAATCAACTCCCTATTAGTAATGCCTTGGGCACTGTGAAAGCGAATGCAATGGTAGATCTATTGGAAGGTGTTTTATCTAACGAACAAATACAATTAACTGACATCAAGCAAACCATTTTTGAGCAACAAAAAATCATTGGCCATGTTCAGGAAATATTGACCATTCAAAGACAATTTGTAATAGGACAATCAACCGAACGCATTCATGTAAACCTCCGTAACCTAATAAATGATTCCGTTTCCATGCTTTTGGGTACACTCGATAAAAAAGAAATCCATTTTAGTATTCATGCACCAGCTATCATTTCAAAAATCAAAGGCGATAGTACAAGATTAATGCAAGTCTTTCTCAATCTTTTAAAAAATGCGGTGGACGCTTTTATAGGTCTTGAATCAAAAAACAAAGAAATTGTGATATCAGTTGTTGAAGACGCACATAAAATTGTGATAGAAATAAAAGACAACGGCAAAGGTTTCGACTCAGTTACTGCTGCCAACTTATTTACAAGTGGATATACAACAAAAACAGAAGGAACCGGTTTAGGTTTAGCCAATTGCAAAAATATTATTGAAACGCATAATGGCGAAATCTATGTAACGAGTGAGGGAGTTGACAAAGGCGCCAGCTCAATAATTATATTTAATCTATCAACAGGTTTGTAAATTAATTTATTATGGAAAAAGAAATGATCAATACAAAAGTGCTGATTATTGACGACGAAGAGATTGTACGGGATAATATTGAAGAAATTCTTATTCCAAAAAGTATCCAGCAAAATGAAAAGATTACTAGTGCATCTAGTATTTTATTTGGCGATGACGATACAGAAAATAAGCTTTTCCAACCCAATAGCAGTGGTGATATACCCATTTTCAAAGTTGATAAGGCCATCAACGGCATGGATGGCTTAGAAAAGGTAAAACAGTCTATAGCTGAAAACAATCCCTATGCAATTATATTTTTAGATATGCGCATGCCAGGTTGGGATGGTCTAGAAACAGCCACTCATATCAGAGAAGTAGATAGTAAAGTTGAAATAATTATAGTAACCGCATTTAGTGATCGTTCAATAGAAGAAATTGTTGCAAAACTAGGTCAAAACGTAGGCTACCATTGCAAACCTTATGCTTCTGAAGAGATCTTACAGATAGCAACAAAAGCGGTAAATGACTATAACAAACTAAGGAATCTAGAAAAGCTAATTTCTGTTATCTCCAATATTAGCATTTCAGAAACACATCTTGGTTCCTTACTTCAAAATATTCTAGACCAATTGGCTATGTATATTGGCAGTGATGTAGCCGTACTTGGAAAACTATTGGAAAATAATGAGTACCAAAAACTATTTTCGATTGGTTCAGCAGATAAAGAAATTAATATAAATAAATTGACTTCCATTATAGCATCTGCAAAATTTCAACAAGAGGAAGTTGTGCAAGTGAAAGAATTGGTTTTTGTAAAGTTGGAAGACTATTACATATTCGTTGTAATTAATGACGACCAAAAACTAAAAACTGAAAAACTTTACTTACTCAAACTATTTGTTCAAAATGCCGCAAAAGCTATTGTAAATGTACAATTGTATGAGGCACTCATAAAAAAGGAGAAGCTTTCCGCAGTAGGTAAAGCTTTGAGTATGTTGATGCATGATTTAAGATCGCCTATTAAAAGCATCCCTCAACTAACTAGCTTTATGCGCAAAGAGGGCAGTCAGAGCAAATGGTTAGATATGATAGACATTTGTGCCAAACAAGCATCAGAAATATTCGATGACTTTTTAGACTTTATTAGAGAAACTCCTATAAATCTACAGCCTGTTTCGGTTGAACAATTATTGAAAGAGGGCATAGAACTAAGTAATAGCAAATCGAATTTTACCGAACTAAAAATAGTTGAAAATATAGCACCTGCTTTATTTGTAATGGGCGATAATAGCAAATTGAAAAGGATCATCATGAACTTGCTCATCAATGCAGCAGAAACATTAAAAAATGCCAAAGTGAAGGATCCACAAATTGATATAAACGCATTCAAAGCGGATAACCAAGTTATTATTCAAATAAAAGACAATGGACCTGGTATTCCTGAAGAAATTATGGATAAACTATTTGATGCATTTGTCACTGCAGAAAAAAGTCATGGTACTGGATTAGGCTTAGCGATTGTAAAACAATTTATAACGGCTCATAATGGAACTATTGCTGTTGAAAATAATCAAGGTGCCCTATTTACACTTAAACTACCGATTCCTCAATAATATGTGGCGCCATGAAAATATACAAAGACTCTTGATTGATTTTTCTTTAAAAATCAGCGCCCGCTCTTTTATTGGAGCCAATGATTTTTATACGAAGACTGGATTGGATTGGAAAGAAGATCTGGGGTTAGACAGTATTGAATTAATGGATTTAGCAGCACATGCCAATAGTTTTTTTTGCCTCTTTAGTAGGAAAGATCCGGTATATCTTTTATCGTACACAAAATTGGATAATTGGGTTGAATTGATTTTTGAAGCCAGAAAAAAAGACGATACAATCTTACAATTCCAAACATCAGGCACAAGCGGACAATCAAAAACAGTTTTGCACCAAATGAGTTTTCTGAAAAGAGAAATCGCTTTTTTGGCTACTCTATTTAAAACCTCCTCACAGGTAATACCTTATATATCTTCCACAAGTATTTATGGTTTCTTATTCAGCATTGGACTTCCGCATGTTTTAAACATTCCCGTCAACTATCCTTCTGAAATTAGTTGGCCAGAAATGGATGTCAATAGTTTAATTGTGTCAACACCCTATCATTGGCAACAGTTAATCAATGCCCTCCCAGAAAAAGTAGCTCCTTTTCAAAGTGTAACATCAACCTCACCCATGCCAAAATATTTGTTTGAACAAATACAGCAGAAAAATATTCGGCTCACAGAAATATATGGATCAACTGAAACCGGAGGAGTGGGCTTCAAAACAAATGGGCAAAACGACTTTTCTTTATTTCCTTATTGGGAACTTAAAACCTTGGAAAATGGATTGGCTATTGAAGACAAGGAAATGCTATTGACTTACCCTTTAATGGACTATCTCAATCCTATTACCAAACAAACATTTATAGTAAAAGGCAGAAAAGACCATCAAATTAAAATAGCAGGAAAACTAGTCAACCTGCAAAATATACAACAAGTCATCAGTGCTTTGCAAAATATAGGAACCTGTACCATCTCGGTCAAAGCAAATGCTGGAGAACCATTGATACAGGCTGAAATTAGATTGTTAGAGGATAATGAGACAACGCGAACTATTATCAAGCAACAAATTCGCCATGCTTTTGAAGCTCATGAAATTCCCAGAAACATCTATTTTCAAAACGCTGATACCTTTAACTAATAAATATTCTTATAATTCAGAAACTGAACCAAACTCGCTGATTTTTACTACTACAAGCTCATTGTCTTTCAACAAAGACACATAATAATTGATTTCATTGTGGGTATTTTCAAATACAATGCACTCTTTTAAATCGTAAGAAGGATAGGCATAATCTGTAGCAAGCGACTTAATAGCAGATTTTGGCAATTTGTCGTATGCAAAGGTTTTACTGATGCCAATAAGTGATCCATCAATAGCATAAAACATTTCAATCCTTTCGCCCTCAATTACTAGGGTTGCTTTTTTGAAGTTGTCGGTTACTTTCAAAGACACAACACCAGCTTTAATAGCCTTGTTGATTTCAATAGCAGTTTTAGTTTTAATGATTTCTGAATTTGCAAATGAACTTGTAACAATTGCAATGGGAAACATGGCGGTGATGAATAATTTTTTCATGGTGTTAATTTTAATGGTTATTTCTTTTTGTAGTTTTTTCAATTTGGTTTTTGATTGTTGAATTTAGCGTTTTGACTTTCGCCTCTTTCAATACCACAAAGCTAACACCCGCCAATTCCCTTTAAAAGAGGATAATGACCAATAACAGGCTTTAACTAAAGACTGGTTTAAACGGTGTTAATACAAATGTTAATAAAGGTTAATACTGCCCTGAAAAACAATGCTAACAAGGGTTAGCAAGAAATTCTTAATGAATTGCTAAATAGCGTAAACAAATGACGAAGATGTATCACTGGTAGGTAACAATAGGACAAAAGGCAAAATATTCGGTAAAAGAGGGGTTTGAAAAGTGGATTAAAAGTTAATTTTAGCGGAAAGTCAAAGGTCACACGAAAGAAATTTCAAAACCGCTTCACCCATTGCATCAGTACCCAAAATCATTTCTGGAGCAGTATTGGCATCTGCAATATCACGCGTTCTGAATCCTTGTTTTAATACTTTGTCAACTGCACTTATCACTAATTCAGATTCAGCTTTCATTCCAAAAGAGATATCTAATAACAAGGCTGCTGATAAAATGGATGCCAATGGATTGGCTACTCCTTTGCCGGTAATATCATGCGCTGAACCGTGAATGGGCTCATAAACTCCTGTACCGTCACCAATAGAAGCCGATGCCAACATGCCCATTGAACCTGCAATCTGCGACGCTTCATCGGTTAAAATATCTCCAAACAAATTAGCCGTTACTACCACATCAAAACGATTGGGGTCTTTAATCAACATCATGGCTGTTGAATCCACAAACTGGTGTTCTACTTCTACGTCTGGATATTCTAAAGCTAGTTTCTGAATCTCTTCTCTCCACAAACGACTGGTCTCTAACACATTTGCCTTGTCTACTGAACACAATTTTTTTCTACGAGTTCTAGCTGCTTCAAAAGCTTTTCTACCTATTCTTTGTACCTCATATCTACTATACTCGGCTACATCAAAAGCCGTATCACCATTATTTTTTCTGCCTTTCTCCCCAAAATAAATATCGCCTGTTAACTCCCGGAAAAAAAGTATGTCGGCTCCTTTTAATATTTCTGGTTTGATGCTTGACGCACTTAATAACTCATCAAATAATTTAATGGGCCTTAGATTCGCATACAATCCAAGCTCTTTGCGCATTTTGAGTAGACCCTGTTCTGGTCGAACTTTTGCTGAAGGATCATTGTCGTATTTAGGATGCCCCACTGCTCCAAATAAAATGGCGTCTGACTTGCGCATTTTTTCTAAAGTCTCATCTGGTAAAGGATTCCCTGTTGCTTCTATAGCTACATGGCCTATTAAGGCTTCGTCGTAGGTAAATACATGCCCGAATTTTGCAGCAATTGCATCTAATACTTTTTTTCCAACAACGGTTACTTCTTGTCCAATCCCATCTCCCGGTACGATTAAAATATTTTTGTTTGCCATATAGTTATTATGATCTACTGTTTTACAATAGTTATTATGAAATGATGTTTAACATTTTCGTTGTGGCTTTAATTGCAGATACTGTTTGATCGCTATCTAAGCCCCTTGTTTTAAATTCTTTACCCTTACTCATCCAAGTGATGATGGTTTCACAAAGCGCGTCGGAATTTCCTCCTGGGGGAATGTGAACGGTATAGTCGGTCAGTTTAGGCAGCTCTTTCTTTTTAAGTGCATACACTTTTTTAAGCGCGTGCATAAATGCGTCGTATTGTCCATCACCTTGTGCACTTTCTTCAAAGGATTCTCCTTCAATAACAATTCTTATGGTAACAGAGGGACGAAGATTCTTAGAATGCGTCAACACATAGTTCTCCACTTCTACCTTTTCTTCAATGGCATTGCTATCCAATACGTCCGATATAATATAGGGAAGGTCAGCTTGCGTAACTTGTTCTTTTAAATCACCTAATTCTATAATTCTTTGTGTTACTTTTTTCAGGTCTTCATCAGACAACTGTATACCCAGCTCCGCTAAATTATTTTCAATATTGGCTTTGCCACTGGTTTTTCCGAGTGCGTATTTACGCTGTCGACCAAATCGCTCGGGCATTAAGTCGTTATAATATAAATTATTTTTTTTATCGCCATCAGCATGAATCCCTGCAGTTTGGGTAAATACGTTTTCGCCAACCACTGGTTTATTATAGGGAATGCGGATTCCAGAAAAGGTCTCTACTATTTTGCTAACGGAATAAAGGGCATGCTCATTTACGGAAGTCTGCACGTTTTTCTGGTAATCATTTAAAACAGCTATCACACTCGCCAATGCTGCATTACCGGCGCGTTCGCCCATTCCATTCACGGTTAAATGAATTCCTTTGGCTCCGGCTTTCACTGCTTCTAACACATTGGCAGTACCTAAATCGTAGTCGTTATGTGCATGAAAATCGAAATGCAATTGGGGATAACGTTTCACTAATTCATCTACAAAAGAAAATGCTTCCGATGGAATTAATACGCCTAAGGTATCCGGTAATAAAACGCGTTCTATTGGCTGGTGTTGCAGGAAATCTAAATACTGTAATACATATTCTTTAGAATGACGCATCCCATTACTCCAGTCCTCCAGATAAACATTGCTTTTCAACCCTTTTTCTTTAGCCAAAGCCAAGACAGTAGCTATTTCAGCAAAATGTTGTTCCGGCGTTTTTTTCAGTTGGTGTTTTAAATGATTGAGTGAACCTTTGGTTAAAAGGTTCATCACTTTAGCACCAGCTTGCAACATCCAATTCACCGAAACATCGCCATCAACAAATGTGAGTACTTCAATACGTTCCAGATAATTGTGTTCTTTAGCCCAATCAGTAATTTTTTTAACCGCTTGAAACTCCCCCTCCGACACGCGTGCAGATGCAATCTCAATACGATCAACGTTTAAGTCGGTCAATAACAATTTGGCGATGGTTAGTTTTTCTGAAGCTGAAAACGACACTCCACTGGTTTGTTCACCATCGCGAAGGGTTGTATCCATGATTTCAATATACTGTTGCGACTTTTTCAACATGGCTGATTATCTATTGCTAATTAATTGACTTTTGCAACTGCAAAAGCCACGATCTCTTCTTTCATTGCTTGCAGGTAATCGATATCATCGAAACCATTAAGCAGGTTATGCTTTTTATATCCATTGATATCAAATGATTCTTGTTCCTTGGTTTGATCAATTGTTATTGTTTGCGTGTCTAAATCAACAGACAGTGTTGCAGTTGGGTCTGCTTCTATTGCAGTAAAAATCTTTCCCAAAAATTCCTCAGAAACTTGCACGGGCAAGATGCCTACATTGATCGAATTGCCTTTAAAAATGTCGGCAAAAAAGCTCGATACCACACAACGAAAACCATAATCGTATATAGCCCATGCAGCGTGTTCGCGGCTACTACCACTGCCGAAGTTTCTTCCGCCTACTAGTATTTTGCCGGTATAAATGGGATTGTTTAAAACAAAATCTTTTTTTGGAGAGTCGTCGTTATTGTAACGCCAGTCGCGAAACAAATTATCGTCAAACCCTATACGCTCTGTGGCTTTCAAGAAACGTGCGGGAATAATTTGATCGGTATCTACATTCTCTATCGGCAGCGGAACTGCTGTACTGGTGAGTGTAGTGAATTTATCGTATGCCATGTTGATTGGAATATTAAATGGTTTATTTATAAAAAGTCTCTCGGATCAGTAACCACGCCAGTAACTGCCGCAGCGGCTGCCACGAGGGGACTTGCCAAAAGCGTGCGACTACCTGGCCCCTGCCTACCTTCGAAATTTCTGTTGCTGGTACTAACTGCATATTTGCCTGCAGGTATTTTATCGTCGTTCATTGCCAAACAAGCAGAACAACCAGGTTGTCTTAACAAGAATCCTGCTTCGGTTAAAATATCCAGGATGCCTTCTTCTTTAATTTGTGCTTCTACAATATGTGAGCCCGGTACAATCCATGCAGTAACGTGTTCGGCTTTTTTTCTGCCTTTGATGATGGAAGCAAATGCACGGAAGTCTTCAATTCTTCCATTAGTACAACTGCCAATAAAAACAAAGTCAACTTTCTTACCAATCATTGGTTCCGATTCTTCAAAGCCCATGTATTTGAGCGACTTTTCATAAGTGGCCACACCACCTGCTAAGTCAATTGCTTTTGGAATATTTTTAGAAATGCCCATTCCCATTCCTGGATTGGTTCCATAAGTAATCATCGGTTCTATATCGGCAGCATCAAAACTGTATTCTTTATCGAACTGTGCTGCAGCGTCTGTTTTCAAAGTCTTCCAATAGGCCAGTGCTTTATCCCATGCTTCTCCAACAGGCGCTTTTTCGCGTCCTTTAATATAGGCATATGTTGTTTCATCAGGCGCAATCATGCCTCCACGTGCACCCATTTCAATACTCATATTGCAAACGGTCATCCTACCTTCCATGCTCATGCTTTCAAATACGTCGCCAGCATATTCCACAAAATATCCTGTGGCACCTGCTGCAGTCAATTGTGCTATAATAAATAAGGTCACGTCTTTGGGTGTAACCGCTTTACCCAATACGCCATTCACATTGATGCGCATTTTTTTAGGTTTGGGTTGCATGATACACTGACTAGACAAAACCATTTCAACTTCTGATGTACCAATACCAAAAGCAATGGCGCCAAATGCACCGTGGGTAGAAGTGTGTGAGTCGCCACAAACAATGGTCATACCCGGTTGGGTGATGCCGTTTTCTGGTCCAACTACATGCACAATCCCATTTTTAGGATTACCCAAACCCCAATGCGAAATGCCGTATTTAGCAGAATTGCTTTCAAGGGCTTGCAATTGATTGGCAGAAAGTGGATCAGCAACAGGTAAGTGTTGGTTGATGGTTGGTGTATTGTGGTCAGCAGTGGCAAAA
The DNA here is from genome assembly GCA_031428775.1 of Bacteroidota bacterium. Classification (GTDB taxonomy): domain Bacteria; phylum Bacteroidota; class Bacteroidia; order Chitinophagales; family Chitinophagaceae; genus Sediminibacterium. The sequence goes on along the minus strand of JANOYH010000186.1, from coordinate 10,792 downwards.
GTCTGGTCGGGAAATAAGACACCCAATCCGCGTGTTTTCAATCCCAAAAAAGCAACAGGACTGGTTACTTCGTGAATGAAATGACGGTCAATAAAAAAAACGTCTGGACCGTCTTCAATTTTTCGAATCACGTGTGCATCCCATACTTTGTCGAATAAGGTACTTGGTTTGTTGCTCATGGTAGAAAGCGTATTTATTAATTATCGAAATATCAGACTTAGCAAAATCAATCTGGTGTCTAAAATCTTAAGTCTACAAATTTAGTTCCAAATACATGACATATTTATACTTATTTTGTCAATTATTAATACTTAATAGGTATCAATGGAATTAAGACATTTGAGGTATTTCCTCACACTAGCCAAGGAATTGAGCTTTACCAAGGCATCAGAGAAGTTGTTTATTGCCCAGCCTCCTCTTAGTAGGCAGATCAAAGAATTGGAACTGGAAATTGGCGCAAAACTATTTAATAGAAATAATAAAAGAGTGGAGTTAACAGACGCAGGTAAATTTTATGAGAAAGAAATCGGCGAACTATTGCAATCGCTTGACAAAATCAATTTGAAAACAAAAAAAATCAGTGAGAATATTAGCGGAGAATTTCGGATAGCTTATATCAGTTCCACTTTTTCTGGGGATATTACTGAACTGGTGAAATTTTTGTCTTCCAAATATCCTTTTGTCAATTTTAGATTATATGAAGTACCTACCGTAGAACAAGTAATAGGATTAGAACAAGGAAAAATAGATCTGGGCATTATAAGAGCACCACTCTATTCTCCAGACATTGAAACGAAGCTATGGTTTAGAGACAGTTTCTCTTTGGTATACCATAAAAACAAAGTAGATATTCGTACAGAAAATGATATCAAGCGATTGAAGGATGAAACTTTTATCTTTTTCAACAAAGAGTATGCCCCCTTTTATTACCATTCCTTAATTGAAATCTGTGCCAAATATGGTTTTACGCCTAAGATTGTACACGAATCAAATAATATTTCTTCCATTATTCAACTAGTAAAAAATGGTCTAGGCATTTCGATAGTACCTACAAATATTGTAAAAACACACCACGATCCGGAACTGGGATTTCTTGAATTAAAAAAAGCCAACCAATATACGGATATCCTTTTGGCAACTTCAAAAAACAGTGACGCAGAAATAGCCAGAGAAGCGATTAAATTTTTATTGAAATAAAGTAGAAATTCATGCTGTTCAACAAAGCTGCTGCTTGCTTTTCAATACCTGTACCTTTAAGAATAAGAACCATGTATCTTCGTATTGGATTCTCTCAACATCTATTAAAATAGCATGGATATTCAACAAGCCCTTTTACAAATTCTCCCAGCAGAAAAGATTAAAGCCAGTGTTTCAGATCGATACAGTTATGCAAGTGATGCCAGTTTTTATTATTTAGTTCCACAAGTGGTGGTGCAACCATCCACCCTTGCAGAAGTTCAATCCCTCTTTCAATTTTCACAAACACAGAAAATACCGATGGTTTTTAGAACCGGGGGGACTAGTTTATCCGGTCAAGCCATCACTGACGGCATTTTGGTTGACCTCAGTAGGTATTGGCAAAACGCTGCTGTGATTGAACAAGGAATGGCAGTGAAAGTTCAACCAGGCATTATTGGATCGCAAGTAAATCAACTACTCAAAAAATACGGAAGAAAAATCGGCCCCGACCCAGCTTCTATTAATGCTGCCATGATGGGGGGAATTTTGTCGAATAATTCCAGTGGTATGTGTTGCGGGGTGGTGCAGAATGCGTATCATACTATCTTGTCAATGGCATTTATGCTACCTGATGGTTCTCATTTTGATTCTGGGATTCAAGAAGATTATCTTCGATTTGAAAAGGATCAAAATAAATTGTTTCTACAAATACAATCGCTACAAAACCGATTAAAAGCCAATTCGGCATTGGTGTCCAAAATTCGAAATAAGTATACTTTAAAAAATACGGTTGGCTATGGCTTAAATGCTTTTATTGATTTTGAACATCCATTAGACATATTGGTGCATTTATTAATTGGAGCCGAAGGAACACTGGCTTTTATTGCTGAAGCAGTGTTGAAAACGGTACCTGATCTAGCTTTTAAAGCAACTGCCCTATTTTATTTTGAGAACCCTCTTGCTGCTTGCAATGCCATTGTAGGTTTAAAACAATCAGGTGCTGCTGCATTGGAATTGATGGATAGGGCCGCACTTCGTTCTATAGAAAATAGTGCCTTTGCTCCACCTGAAATCAAGACTTTGTCAAATACCGTTACGGCCATTCTTTGTGAATACCAGGCTGCTACACCTGATACACTTAATCAACAAATTCAGGCAGCATCAACAGTATTATCATCTTTGAACACGGTATTACCTTTTCAATTTTCTACGGTGCCTGAACAACAAGCTAAATACTGGAAACTCAGAAAAGGTATGTACCCTTCAGTAGCAGCAGCACGCGAAAAAGGCGCTACTGTTTTGTTAGAAGACATTGCTTTTCCAGTTGAGGTACTCGGACCCGCTGTTTTAGAGGTTCAAGAATTAATGATACAATATGGATTTCACAATGGCATCATTTTCGGACATGCTAAAGAGGGAAATTTACACTTTGTCATTGCTCAATCTTTTAACGAACCAGCAGATATTGTTGCTTATGAAAGTTTTGCCAAAGACCTAGCGGTATTGGTCTTAGAAAAATACAATGGCTCTTTAAAAGCGGAGCATGGAACAGGTAGACAAATTGCTCCCTTTATTGCAGACGAATGGGGCGATGAAGCCTATGCCATTATGCAAGATTTAAAATCCTTTGTAGACCCACATCAAATGTTGAATCCGGGTGTGATCATTAATGCCGATAAAGATTGTCATATTAAACATTTGAAATCACTTCCCGTAGTAGAGTCAGAAGTAGATAAATGTATTGAGTGCGGGTATTGTGAGCATCGTTGTCCGAGTAGAGAATACACCATGACGCCGAGAAGAAGAATAGTGGTGAGAAGGGCATTACAAAGATTGGCTAAAGAAAAAGATACGGTCACCTATGATCAATTATTAAAAGAATACCAATTTGACGGATTGGATACTTGTGCTGTGGATGGTTTGTGTGCACTGGAATGTCCGGTTGATATTAATACGGGCGATTTGGTAAAAAGACTACGCAAAGAAAATCATTCTGTGCATGCAAACGCCCTAGCCTTGATGGTGGCGAAGCATTTTGGAAAAGTAGAAAGCATGGTAAAAATTGCCGTTAAAACTGGTCGTTTTGCCAATAGGGTATTGGGCAAGCAAACCATGCCCAATATTACCAAAGGCATCAGAAAAATCATGCCTTCATTTCCTTTGTGGACTGCAGAGCTAACAGGTCCTATTTCTTTTGAATCTCATCAAACAAGTAATGCTACAGCAGTGTTTTTCAATTCTTGTATTAGCAGGATGATGGGGGCAGATTCCGAGTCGAATGAATCCACTGTTGCTGTAGCAGTACGCATAGCAAAAAGAGCGGGATTAGCATTACTAGTACCATCCGATTTAGGCGGCAGTTGTTGTGGTCAAGCTTTTTCCTCAAAAGGATTTCATGCAGCACACCAACATACTGCCAATCAGACCATGGAAAAATTGTGGAAATGGTCTAATCAAGGAATCATTCCTGTGGTGATGGACACTAGCTCCTGTACTAATTCATTGCAACAAAGCAGGCCCTATTTAACCATTGAAAATCAACAGCGTTTCGATGTATTGACCATTCTAGATATCATAGATTTTCTAGCCGATTCGGTTATTCCAAATTTGAAAATCAGTAGACCTAAAAACAATATTGTCTTTCATCCTGTATGTAGTACGTATAAAATGAATTTAGTGGGCAAGATGAAAATTATTGGAAATGCTTGTGCTATAAAAGCTGATTTTCCTGTCAACGCGGGATGTTGTGGAATGGCGGGAGATAGGGGTTTCTATTACCCCGGACTAACAGCAGCAGCCACTAGAACCGAAGCGCTTGAAGTAAATGAGCAGGAATATGACGGCTACTACTCTACAGGCAAAACTTGTGAGATGTCATTGTCTGCATCAGTCGGAAAAAATTATCGTTCGATTTTGTATTTGATAGATGAAGTGAGTGCAGATTAACTAGGTACATAGCATTATCCTAGACCTTTAAGGATAATTTCTTTTAGTATCGCTAAATCAATTTCTGCCAACTTATTAATATATAAACAACCTTTACTTGTTTTATATTTTCCTAATTTTTTCAACAATGCTTGTTGCTTTTCAACCGTGCCAGAAATATACAAAGCAAAATTCTGTTTTCGGGGTGAAAATCCCATTATGAACCAGTCTAGCTCTCTTCCACTTTCATATTTCAAGCGTTTATCCCCAAATCCAATAATAGCAGATCCCCACATTTTTGCTTTGGATTTTGTGGCTTTTTCCATCAATTTAAGAATTGAAAAAGCATCCTCTTTCTTTTGTGTTTCTGTAACAGTATTTAAAAAATCATCGACACTAAATTCTGTCTTTTTTGTTTTTAATTCTGCCATAGAAAAGGTTTTATAGACCTTAAGTTATCTATTTATTTGATGGATTCAAAATATTGGTCACTACTAGGTTGCTTTGTCGTTTGTATTCCTAACTAAACTTATACCTGCAATAAAAAAGACGGCACCTAAAATACCTGTAAAAATGATCAATTTAATATTTCTAGTATCTGTTCCTCCATTCATAAAAGAAAATCCAGCATAAATTAATCCGAATACTCCTAATAGGGATAAAATGATACCTAATAAACGTTTTTCCATAATGTTTATTTGTAAGGTACTTTTATAAGTTTGGTTAAAGTTTTTAAATGAGCAAGAACAGTAAATTGTATAACTATTACTACACATCATATAAGCTTTATGCAAAAAAGAAGACATTGTTTATTAAAGCTGGTTTTCATATACAAATTGACCAGTCATTTTTGTAGCTCCACATTCTTACCTAAAGTTTTGAATTTTTCCCCATTTTTTTGCACAACAGTAATGGTAATATGACCAGTTTTCATGCAGATTATTTAAAACAATATCCTATCCTAAAAACCAGAAAATATACGTACAATCAGCACATACAAAACAAGTGGCCGACCGATCAGTCCAATCAAGTTTAAAGAAGGTACTGACAGCTGAATTTAATTGCGCTTTTCTTGTCCAAAATAAGTTATTAGCACAAATGGGGCAACGCAGTGGGTGTCCTTTAACTTCAATGGGTAAAGGTTCCGCTTTTTGAAAAAATTTCATAGCGAGTAATTTAGTTTGAAATAATTTATTCCTTTCCAATTTTATACAACATAGTCACAAGTGCGTCTGGATTTGACCACTGTGGATTATGGTCTGCTTCTAAATGAAGTACTGGCCAAGCTTTTTTCTTTGCCCTTTCTGCTTGTAATGCAAAATCATCATTTTTTGCTTCAATACCTTTTGCAACTGTTAAAATATAAGTAGTGGCAATTTTTGCTCTGGCATTATTCTTCAGAACAATCTGATCAGTAAATGTTTTGAGCGGATGCGGAACATCTTTGGGAGGAAGCTTGCCAGCTTGTACCCAAGATGGGATTAAAAATCCATTTACCGACATTTGTTTTAAACCCTCACTACGTGTACCATTGATGCTCATAACAGATTCACTGTCTTCAGGAACAAATGCGTCTAAATAAACTAGTTTGCCTATTCTATTAGTCAAACTATCCGCTACACCTGTTATCACCATACCACCATAACTATGACCAACCAGTATCACATTGTGCAAATCTTCATATAAAATCATGTTAACCACGTCATTTATATGCGTGGCCAAACCAACATCCAAATTTGCTAAATGCACTCTTTCGCCCTGCCCAGTTAAAGAAGGTCTATATACAATGGCGCCCTTTTCCGTTAGCAAAGAATCTACTTTTTTAAATGCCCAACTACCACCCCAAGCACCATGTACAATAACGTAAACAGGCTTTGTTGACACTTGAGCACTAGCCTGTTGAAACAATACAAATGATAATAGGGAAAATAAAAAGAATACACTAATTACATTTAATAAACTTGTTTTTCGCATAACAAATGAGTTGATGATGAAATCACCCTATTTTTTTAAGTAGCAAATAACTTGAAAGCAAGAAAATCATTGACCATTCCATTTGTAAGGATTTCTTTTTCAACGATATTTTAAAAGCTCATGATAAATTAGCCATTAGCATTATTTGAAGTTAAGTATAAAATACACAATTTATTGCAGTTAATCAGTATCTTATCAATCCATTTTCTCATCATTTTTTTCTTTAACTGTATTGTATGAAATTAATTAAAATAATTGGCAAATATCCTTTGATATTATTGTTATTATCGTCTTGCTTACTCGGCACAATCAACAAAGAAAAATCATCACAACTCACACAAGATGAATGGATTTCCCTATTTAATGGGAAGGACCTATCAAACTGGTTTGTTAAGATCCAACACCATGAAACAGGTGAAAATTATGGGAATACCTTTCGAGTAGAAGATGGCTTGATAAAAGTGCGGTACGACCAATACCAATCATTCAATGAACAGTTTGGGCATTTATATTTTAAACAGCCATTTTCTTATTATCACCTAAAATTTGAGTATCGATTCACGGGCGAGTGGAGAAAAGACGCACCAAGTTATACCGTGCTGAACAGCGGTATTATGTATCACTCACAAGATCCTCGAACTATGCCAAAAGAGCAAGATTGGCCCATTTCAATAGAAATGCAATTACTAGCCGGCTTGCCCGATGGGAAGCCTAGACCCACCGGCAATATGTGCTCTCCCGGAACACATATTGTTTACCATGGCAAGCTAGATACCAGACATTGTATTAATTCAAGTTCAAAAACTTATGCGCCTTCAGACGGATGGATTAGGGGCGAACTCATTGTACTAGGTGATTCCTTAATTACGCATATCATTAATGGAGATACTGTATTCCAATATTCAAAACCCCAAATAGGCGGTGAAGTAGTCAATCGTTTTGATCCTGCTCAAAAAACAGATGGCAAAATTCTCGACCGTGGTTTTATTGCCTTACAAAGTGAGGGACAACCCATTGATTTCAAGAATATTCAATTATTAAATCTTGAAGGATTTGCGGACAAGCATGCTAAATACCCCATTGATAGATAGGCTCCCACCAAATCCAATATTGTAAACCAAGTAGGGGATGGTGGGATTCATAAAAGTTATTTTGCGTAAAAAAATGGTTGAATTTTCTTAAGGTAAAGAGATTTTTTCTTCAAATAATATTCCATTCAATTTATCATAATAAGTACATACCATTTGGCTCATATCCATTGTCCACTTTTCGCAACCAGTTTCCGCAGAATGAATACAAAAGCTGGGAAAATCGGTTTGGCCACGCTGGTGACTTTTTAAATAATGCTTAAATTTATCCTTATCGCAGATTATAGCAACCACTAATTTAGCATATTTTGGCTTTGATTTAATTTGAAAATTATCCTCTCCGAAAAAAATGGCATGTCCATCGCTAACATAAGTGTCGTACTTTTTTACCCCTATCTTTATCAAGTCTTGTACATAACTGGGAAAATCTACTCCGCTCTTTACTTTTGCATGAGCTTCTTTGATATCTTTCAATTCAAATGACATTTGATTTATATTTATAACTACAAAATATACCATTTTTGGTCAAATTCCCATCTGAAATTATAGTATGTTTTGGATAATCTAATTTCCCGTTCCAAACTAAAGAGCTTTACCGATAAATAAATAACTTGAGAATATTCTATTAAACAGGAAATAAAAATGGATTTATTTAACAACGAAAAACCTGGCTCTGTCAATTTATTACCTAGAGACGGTATTGTTAATTATTATGGAAAAGTTTTTTCCTACCTAGAATCAAATCATTATTTTGAAAGTCTCATTCATGCCATCGAATGGAAAAACGATCAAGCAATCATCTATGGAAAAATAATCATTACGAAAAGAAAAGTAGCATGGTATGGTGATACAGATTTTGAATATACATATTCAAACACCACTAAAAGAGCATTGCCATGGACAAATGACTTACTAAAATTAAAATCAATTGCAGAAGAAAAAACGGGCGAAAAATTCAATTCCTGTTTACTGAACCTATATCATAATGGAGAAGAAGGCATGGCATGGCATAGCGATGCTGAAAAAGCATTAAAGAAAAATGGAGCAATTGGTTCATTAAGTTTTGGAGCAGAGCGAAAATTTGCATTTAAACACAAATTAACTAAGGAAAAAATATCCCTGCTTTTAGAACATGGTAGTCTATTGGTTATGAAAGATACCACACAAACTAATTGGCTACACAGGCTACCTCCTACAAAGCAAATTAACAAACCAAGGATAAATTTAACATTCAGAACAATTGAAAGTTTTCCCTAATTAAACAGTAGGCAATTTTAGTTTTTTATGGCATTTTAACAGCCTGGCGGCCAATTAAAACCCAATTCTTTTTTTGCTTTAACCAAATAAGCATCACATTCAATTTCACTTCACCGAGTTTACCAGCGTCCAGTGTTGTTGCATATAATTTGTGCCTTACAATGGCAGCATTGCCAATGATTTGTATAGATTGGTCAGTCAAGTCGATCTTTACAAAATCTGACGCATTGGTTGCAAAAGATTGTATAAATGCTGCTTTAGTTTCCACTTTACCACTTGAATGTCCGTAACTAAGTCCTTCAGAAGTTAGGCCTTGCAATTCCGCTACATTGCCCTCCACCATTGCATTTTTTAACGCTGCTACTGCATTTGAAACGGCAATACTATCCTTTGTTTGGGCGATGGCTGTTTGTATGAATAAGCAACTGCAAATAGCTATTAGGATTGTCTTCATAAATTCGTTTTTGTTGCACTAATGTACAAAACTTGTGCCTGTTTATTTAAAAACTATGTATTAGTTATGCAAATTAAAAGTTGCACAGATTAAAAGTATTTACTTACCTTTTTAAAAAATCTACCTATTTTTGAATCATCATTTGTCTGAAGCCTCAAGGTAATAAATGAAGCATACTTAAACTAATTGAATTAGGAAAAAATCACTAAAGATACTTACCATGCTCAGTTTAACTTGTCAAAATGCAATTAAAGCAGTTGTGTATTTAGCTTCAAAAATTGAAGACGATGAGAAAATTAGCATTTTAAAAGTTGCAGAAAATATTGGCGCAAGTGAACACTCAGTTGGGAAACTCTTACAAACTCTTGTAAAAGCAACAGTGATTCATAGCTCTAAAGGGCCTACTGGTGGGTTTTACATGACTGCGTTACAATTAAAACAGCCGCTCATGAATATTGTACAGGCAATAGACGGACCGGAACTTTTCAAACGATGTGGACTTGGGTTGAGTCAATGTGCCTCCACACATCCTTGTCCAATACATAACGATTATAAAATTGTTCGAGATCATTTTGAAAAACTCTGTTTGAATAAAAAGATTGCTGATTTATGTAGTCCCGTCAATGCAGGATTGAGCTTTCTATTAGGATAAAATCTAAAATAATAGAAGTAATTTTCATTTAGAATGCTTTGAAATAAGTGCCAAACTTTGATAGAAAGTATTTGTATGGATCATCTTACTTTATGATTGAAATCACAGTCTCAAAACATTCTAAAAGATAGATTTGCATTATTACTTCATCAAAATAGAAATACATGAAAAAATTATTCTTTGTGATGGCTTGTAGCAGTTATTTAATGTTAACTGCATGTGATAGCGGCACAACAGCCACAACGGAAAGTTCCTCTGAACCAACAGAAAAAATGGCTGGCCAATCAGGCGTTCAGGATGATGTGTCGCAAAAAAATGTAGTCCAAATTGCTATTGGCAGCAAAGACCATAGCACTTTGGTTGCAGCAGTTAAAGCGGCCGATTTAGTTGATGTACTTAGTAATACTGGTCCTTTTACCGTATTTGCACCAACAAATGCAGCTTTTGATAAACTGCCCAAAGGTACCGTTGAGAGTTTATTAACTCCTGAGAAAAAAGAAACCTTGACAGACATCCTTCAATACCATGTATCCGTTGGGGTATATAAAGCAGAAGCTTTAAAAGATGGACAAATTCTTGGCCAAGTAAATGGCTCAAATATTACGGTTAGCATTAAAGAAGGTAAAATAATATTAAATGGCTCAGCAACAATAGTGGCTTCCATTCCTGCTTCTAATGGAATCATTCATGTTATCGATGGAGTGCTGTTACCTCCAACAAAATAAGTGTAGTATTTTTAAGTAAAAGAAAGATGCGCAATAAAAGGCGCCTCTTTTTTTTTGTCTTTTTCACCTTTGCAAAGTCCCAGGTTTATGCTTCAACACCATTGTTTCAATAATGGCAGCCAAACTTTTTGCTTTTTTCTTCGCAAGCCTAGCATTTGCACCTTTAAAATATTGATTTACAGAAGCTGTAAATAATTGGACCCACCTATCAAAATGCACCGAATCCAATGGATACACTCTATTCAAATGCTGATGAAGATTCATTGGATTGCCTTTGTATTTGCCTGTAAAAAACAGGGTGTTCTCCCAGAAATCGCACATCAATGGCAAATGTGTTTCCCAATTAATTTTAACCGTTTCGGTGAAGATAGAACCCAATAATTCATCCTCCAACACTCGCTTATAAAAATCATCTATCAATAGTTCAATATCAGTCCTATTTAAAATGTCTTTCTTCATAATCAATATTTTCTCTTCATCCATTTTCCAAGAATTACACAAACAGCTTTCCATCCAAAATTCATTAAAGGTCTTTCTT
>JANOYH010000185.1:0-2784 GCA_031428775.1 Bacteroidota bacterium | reverse complement strand
GTGGAGCAGGTGGGGCACAAATGTTTAAAGAGGACGAACCTGGCAATAAAAGAATAAATACAGAAAGAACGGACGAAGCACTGGAAACTGGTGCTACGGTAATTGCTGCCGCCTGCCCCTTTTGCAATACCATGATCAGCGATGGCGTTAAAAATAGAGAAAAAGAAGACACAGTAGCGGTATTAGACATCGCAGAAATGATTGCTGCATCCATGGAATAATCTTTAATTTTACCCTATGAGTTTCGAATTTGCATCATATATTCCAATCGACTTCCACCCACAGTCAAGGGTTTGGATTTATCAAAGCAGTCGCCTTTTTACTTCAAATGAAGCCCAAGATATCAAAGCAGTACTAGACAACTTTGTAGCTACCTGGCTATCACATGGTAGTCAAGTGAAAGGATTTGCCAGTCTATTATTTGGAAACTTTATTCTTATCATGGCAGATGAAACAACTGCAACTGTAGGCGGTTGTAGTACCGATAGCTCGGTTAGGGTCATAAAGCAAATTGAAGAAAAATGTATGGTCGATTTGTTCAATCGCCAGAACTTAGCTTTTATAATAAATGACCAGATTCAACTTTTGTCACTAGCAAAATTGAATGATGGCTTTGAAAATGGTTTGCTAACAGACAACACAAGCTATTTCAACAATCTAGTTGCTACAAAAGCGCAATTGCTGAATGAATGGATCATTCCTATTAAAAAAAGTTGGCTAACTACAAAAATCAAGAAAATTATTTTTTCGACTTAGCCTTATTAATGGCTTCTTGTTTTTGCTTATCTGTCATTGAAGCTTTTTGCACCAATTTATTTAATTGATAAGAAATTGTTAGTCGGAAATTTCTAGTATTACTACTACTGAAACTTTCTACTGTAAAATTAGACCCGTACACAGAAGAGAAATATTGCTGAGCCCTAAATGGATCTGCCAAATTAATACCCACCATTAGTCTTCTTTCAAAAAATTTATACATGAATCCTAGGTTCATGCTGAGGTTACTCCTACTTCTTCCTTGTGGATCTGCAAAACTGCTAAACCTTGCACTACCTTCCATGGTAAACAGACTACTTGGATTATAATTATACTGTATGGTTGTATAAAAGCTGCCCCCATCCTGATATTTGTATAAATCTTTCTCCGCTTGTGCGTATTGGTTAAAAGTATAGCCCAAACTGCCATTCATCCTGAATCGTTTTGTAAATGTATAACCACCATATGCACTGGCTTCGTATTCTTGCCTGTCGGCTATATTCACATAAGTGATCAATGTTTTTCCACCACCAACTAAAGTCCGGAAAGTATTAATTACCTGCTTAACCTTATTGTAACCTAAAGATGTATTGATATAATATTTACCCCGCATTAAACTAATATTCCAATCAAAATTATCTGCCAGTGTGGGCAATAAAAATGGATTCCCAAAACGCAGATTATAGGGGTCGCCATAATCCACATTAGGGTTCATTTCACCCAATGAAGGCCTCCTGATGCTTGCCCTATATACCAATGCGGTATTGAGCGTTTTACTAAACTCTTTACGAAGTGTTATATTGGGCAATACATTCCAATAACTATTAGACTCATTAGTGGAATTCCCTTTTAAAAAATCGAAATCAGTAGCCGTTTGTTCTGCTTGTGCTCCTAAAACTAAGTGCAATTGTTTTAGAATATCAAAAGAAAATCCTGCTCTGATAGTGAATATATCTTGTGTGAAAAAAAAGTCATTACTCAACAAATCGCTTCTAACAAAAGAGCTGTCTGTTTTACTATAATAACTAGTGTTAAGTGTATTGTGAAACCTGCTTTTCTGATAATTTGTTCCTGCTGAAAAATTCCCATTGATGGCCTTTAAAGGTTTGTTATAATCCAACCTAATAGAATAACCTTTATTGAATGTATTGAAGAACTGGTTCTGTGTTGAATCAACTCCAGTAGGCACATAATCAGCACTCAAAAATTGCTGGTAAAAGTCTCGGTCATTGTCGTTCTTTCCCGTGTTTGCTGCAAGGATGAGTCGCAGAAATTCAGCAATATTTTTTTTATTTTTTAAAGTATAGGAACCACTTAGCCAATGACTATAGCCTGTCCCTTCACTTGCATTGGTTCTAGTACTTACCTTGTATGCTTCATCAAAACGATTGATATTGGTATATTGCGTATGACTTAGGTTATCAAAATAATTGACATTTCCTTGGTAGGTAATATTGAATACGTTTTGTGGATTGATGGTATAATCTGTTTGAAGTCTAGCACCTGGACGAAGATTTTTATTTTCGAAATTCGTTTCAGAATTGAATTTATTGGAGCTATCTGCATAGAAATTTTGCCTTTTTGAATAGCTATTCCCAGTAAAATTACTAGCACCAACGCTTACATTACCTGCAAAGGAAAAGCGCTTATTTCTATAACTAACATTTGTAGAAAAGCTACCCTCTCCCCTTGTTCCAACACTGAGCATGGTTTTACCTACCCAGCCAATCTTTCCTTTTTTTGTAACAATATTGATCACACCCCCAGTTTCAGTTGCATATTGTGGTGGTGGATTTGTCATCACTTCAATCTTTTCAATACTGTTACCTGGTAAGCTTTCTAATAGATCTTGCAATTGTTGGGCCGTTAGGTCGGTTGGTTTATCGTCTATCAAAATCTTTGGCTCCTTGCCTTTCAGTAAAATTCTTCCATTGGGGTCATTACTTATCAAAGGCATGTTTTTTAATAATTCTGCCGTAGTTGCTCCATTATTCAGTGCCGATTCTCCTACATTATAGGTAAGCTTAC
>JANOYH010000184.1:0-8496 GCA_031428775.1 Bacteroidota bacterium | reverse complement strand
CCAATAATTCCTTACCCCATCCTATTTGATGATCAAGCCATTTACCTATCCAAAGCGACAACCCTACACTGAATAAAATTTGCGTTGTTAACCCAGCATACTGCCATAAAATTTTGTTATCTGGCTGTTTTTTGATCATCATTCGTTTGAAATGGCTGTTTTAGACTGTTCCAGCATTACCGTATCCCTTGGTACAAGGTCTTTCCCATTCAATACCAACTTAATACTTTCTAAATACTGCTCTTTATATCGAATGGATTGCTCTAATGAGTCGGTCTTAATTTTGAGGATCTGCAAGGCGGTTCTGCTCTCCTTAATACCATATCCTGGAATATAATATTTTAGCGGAGAAAAACTGATCAAGGCTATGGTTAATCCCACTAAAACTACTAAACTAACACTGATTCCAATATATACGCTAAATCTAGATAGCTTAAAGGTAACCACCTCTTCATAAGTATCATCATTCGAAACTACCAAGCGGTAATTGTTTCGAAGCCTTTTTAACGTATCGTTGTAATTGCGCCTATCCATTTTGTTAAATCAAAATAAAGGTACAATTCCCTTGGGGTTAAATGGATGGGAAATAGGAAATAAATGTAATTTTAAAACTATTTATTTAATGTTGCTGCATGAGCATGGTTAAGAACTGGCCTTTTATCTATAGTATTGTCCTTGTATTTCTATTCCTATTACCATTATCTGGTGATGCGCAACCCTATAGCACAATTGAATTAAAAAAACCCGCCAAATACGAAAATCGAGCACTTCCGGCCGAAAAAACAAAGGATGGCAAAATTGGCAAACCCAAAAAAATATACCAAAATGCTGTTACCCACTTCAATTATTATTTTAATGCGCAAAACAAGATCAATGATGTAGTTGAACAAGCTAAATCAGTTTTTGTAGAAGACTATACACTGCTTCTTCCCTTTTATAATTACACTGCAGAAGATTTATTAAAAAGCAAAGATCAACTTGATTCTGTCATCTATAAAAGCACAGCTGGAGTCTTGTTGCACGATTTAAGAAACGCATGGGTAGACGATTTATACTTATTACTTGGTCAAGCATATCTCTACAAAAAAAATTACGATTCTGCCACCAATGCATTTCAATACATCAACTATGCTTTCGCTCCAAAAGATGGAGGCTATGATTTACCTGTTGGAAGTAATAGTAGTAATACCAACAACCAATTCACCATTGTTACCCCAGAAAATAGATCCCTCTGGAATAAAATCAGTTCAGAGCCACCCAGTAGGAACGATGGATTTCTTTGGCAAGTAAGAACCTATTTAGAGGAAGACCTTTTAGCGGAAGCTTTTGGATTATTAGAAATGCTGCGATCTGATCCCAAGCTTCCAAAACGACTCCTTCCCCAGCTTCATGAATCTTTTGCTTATGCCTATTATAAACAAGGTTCATTCGATAGCTCAGCCAAGCACCTTGGCAATGCATTAGATAGGGCTGTTACCAAACAAGATAGAGCTAGATGGCTTTTTTTAATGGGACAACTCTACACAAAATCCGGAAAAGACAGCCTTGCAGTTAATGCTTATTTGCAATCCATTAAAATCACCACTGATCCAACCCAAGAAGTCTATGCCAGACTCTTTATCAGCGCACTCGAAGCAAGTACCAAGGCAAATGCCATTCAAGAAAACCTGAACTTTTTATACAAAATGGCCAAACGCCCTGTATATGAACCTTATCGGGATATCATTTATTTTGCCATTGCCCAATTAGAATTGAAACAGTCGCATACTGACCTTGCACAAGTAGCACTTAAGAAAAGTCTTTTATTTAACGACAATAATCCAGTACAAAAGCAAGCCAGCTTTTTATTATTGGCCGACCTCAATTATGAACTAAAAAAATATCCAGACGCCTATCGATTCTATGATAGCCTTGAATCCAAATTTTTAAAGGAGGTTGACCTTGAACGCGTTTCAGCTAGAAAACCTGCCTTGAAAATTATCACAGAAAACATGGAAATCATTCATAATGAAGATAGTTTACAAAAACTTGCATTGATGCCGGTAGATGAACGAAACGCTTTCTTGAATGCCAAATTAAAAAAACTAAGAAAAGAAGCAGGCATCAAAGACACCGATAACCAAGACCCAAGTTATGGCGGAGCAGCCATGCCTTTGAATAATAACCAAGAACCCGATTTATTCGGTACAGGTGGTGCTGCCGATTTCTATTTTCAAAACGCCGGCTTAAAAAACAGGGGCTTTTCAGAATTCAAATCTAAATGGGGCAATAGGCCCAATATTGATCAGTGGAGACGACAATCGGCTATCGAAAAATCTTTTAATAAAAACAATTCAGCCAACCAAAATACTAACCAACAAAATGGTGTTGCTGCAAATGCACAACCACTAGACTCCGTTCCGGAATTAAGTATGGAAAGTCTGCTGGCTAAAATTCCACTCACTTCAGATAAAATGTCGGCTTCCTTCTTAACAATCCTTAAAGCCGAATTAGAAAATGCCAGCTTATTTCAAAATAATTTGAGCGACTTCCCCAGTGCCATCACAGAATACAGAACTATCGTTACCAATTATCCAGATATCAGTGAAACAGAAAGGTCTTTGTTCAATTTAGCCCTATGTTATGATAGAAATAATCAGCCAATTCAAGCCGACTCAATTCGGCAATTACTTAAAACAAATTTTGCTGGCGGAACTTTTACAAAACTCTTACAACAACAAAGCAACAAAGCCCCCAAAGACAAAGCCACATTGATTTATGAACAAGTTTACGACAACTTTTTAGCGGGCGATTTCAAAGCTGCACTAGATACAAAACTGGAAGCAGATAAGCGCTTTGGCAAGAGCTATTGGACGCCACAGCAATTGTATATTGAATCCATCTATTTTGTCAAGAAACAAGAAGATAGTGTTGCCATCAATCGTTTACAGGAATTAACACAACTTTTTCCGCAGTCGCCTTTGTCCGAGAAAGCCATCACCATGATTGATGTGTTAAAAAGAAGAAAAGAAATTGAACAATACCTGAGCGACTTAAAAATTGAAAGACCTTCAGAAATTGCAGAAAGACCTATTGAATTAAATGACCTGACAACAATAAAAAAAGCACCCATCGTT
This sequence comes from Bacteroidota bacterium, assembly GCA_031428775.1. Lineage (GTDB taxonomy): Bacteria > Bacteroidota > Bacteroidia > Chitinophagales > Chitinophagaceae > Sediminibacterium. The sequence goes on along the minus strand of JANOYH010000184.1, from coordinate 5,380 downwards.
GCTAAAAAAATAGAAGAGAAACAGGCACCAACCTTGGTAATAAAGCCCTTAGAAAAAGTAGAAATACCTGTTGTTAAAACACCAGTAATGCCTCCTGTGCAAAAACCAAAAGACACAACAGCTACAATAAAAACGGCAGTAACAATAGCAGTACCCGTTGTGAAAGAAGAAGCGCCTGCAAAAAAAATTGTGGAACCAGAAATAAAACAAAGAGAGAAATTAGCTGCTATCACTGTTAAAAATGAACCTACTCCTAAAAAAGAAACGACCGCAACCAAATCAAATATAGTTGAGGTAAGACCAGTAGAAGGCCAAACAATTGCCAAACCAAAAGCACCTACAGATCAATATTCTTTTGATGCAAAAGACCCTCAATTTGTGGCCATCATATTAGAAAAAGTGGATGCCATTTTTGCAAGCGAAGCAAAAAATGCCTTTAATCGTTTTAACAAAGAAAATTTTAACACAGAAAATATTGTAATAGGTTCTGAAAATATTACCAGTAACCAACAATTAATTCTAATTGGTCCATTTACCGAAGCTTCTAATGCAGTTGACTATATCAATAAAACCAAACCAATGGCCAAATCTAGAATTGTACCTTGGCTAGCAACCGACAAGTATAGTTTTGTGATCATTAGTGGCAATAACTTGAACCTTTTGAAAACAAATAAAGACCTAAACGTTTACAGAACTTTCCTACACGGAATATTTCCTGATATTTTTTGACGATTTTAGCAAGTCCAATGATTTCAATTCTCTAGATTTACGATAAGTTTACAATGTTATTATATACCAGCAATTATGTCTAGATCGGTACAATTATTTTGGCGCTTCTTTTTTGGCTTTGGAGGCTTTGTGGTTCTTTTCCTGTTAATGCTTAATTGGGGATGGATTGGAGACATGCCAGACATTGAGGATATTGAAAATCCAACGGCCTTACAAGCCAGCCAGGTCTATGCACAAGACGGCTATTTGATGGGTAAATATTATATAGAAGACCGCATCAACGTATCTTATAAAGACATTAGCAAACACGCAATTAATGCTTTAGTTGCCACGGAAGACAAAAGGTTCTATGAACACAGTGGTATAGATGCACAGGGATTGGCAAGGGCATTTTTGTATTTAGGCAGTCAGGGTGGCGCTAGTACCATTACCATGCAAACAGCTAAGAACCTCTTTACAGAAAACTGGAGTACCAAAAATTTCATCTTAAGAAGTATTCAAAAATTAAAAGAGTGCATCATTGCCATTAAGCTGGAAAGTAATTTTACCAAAGAAGAAATTCTAACCCTTTATTTGAATACAGTTGCTTTTGGCGACAATGTTTTTGGTATTAGAAACGCCGCCAAAACATTTTTTCAAAAAGAACCCGATCGCATTAATGTAGAAGAAGCGGCAGTGCTCATTGGCATGATCAATGGACCTGGTATCTATAATCCTAGAAGAAATCAACGCCAGGCTTTTGAAAGAAGAAACCTTGTATTTAATAGAATGGTGTCAAAGGATTATTTGAATAGCGCTGAAGCAGAAATCCTCAAAAGAAAACCCATTGATTTAAATTATAAGAAGCTAGACGAAAGTGCTGGACTTGGCCCCTATTTTAGAATGGTCTTAGGCGAAGAGATGAAAAAATGGTGCAAGACACATACCAAAAGCAATGGCGATAACTACGATTTATTTCGCGATGGATTACGCATTTATACCACCATTAATCCACGCATGCAACAATACGCAGAAGAAGCTGTAGCCAAACACATGAGCTATATGCAGAAGCTACTGAATACGCAAGAAAACATAAAAACTGGCGCTATTTGGAAAAACTTTGAACAAGTACTGGAGTCTTCTATGAAACAAAGCGACCGCTGGCGAAACTTGAAAAAAGACGGATTCAATGAAGAAGAGATTCGTGCCAGTTTCAAAATAAAAATACCCATGCACGTATTTGCTTGGAATAGCACAAGGGGCAAGGATACCACAATGAGTCCTTATGATTCTATTAAGTACCACCGCCAAATGTTACAAGCTGGTTTTATGGTAATGGAACCATTAACGGGCGAAATAAAAGCATGGGTTGGGGGTATTGATTTTAAAACTTTCAAATACGATCACGCCAATATCAATACCAAACGTCAGGTTGGCTCTACCATGAAACCACTCTTGTATAGTTTAGCTATTGAAGAAGCAGGCTTCACCCCTAACACAACGGTGTACGATAATCAACAAAGTTTTGGTCAATATGGCTTGGTTCCGGCAACTAGCAAATCCTGTACTGGCGCTGCAATGCCTATGGCAGAAGCTTTGGCGAAATCTAGAAATTGTGCTTCTGCTTATATCATGAAGCAATTAGATAATACAAATAGTAATAATGGAGCAAAAAGGTTTGTAGAATACCTCAAAAAGTGCAATCTGCAAACAAAAATTGAACCCTATCCCTCAATAGCATTGGGCTCTTGCGAAATTTCTTTATTTGAAATGATGCAAGCTTATAGCATGTTTCCTGGTCGCGGTTTAAACGCAAAACCCATGTATATCACCCGTATAGAAGACAGAAATGGCAATGTTTTGGAAAGCTTTAGTCCACAACGCAAAGAAGTGATTAGCGATGTAACCGCCTATTCTGTTGTTAAAATGATGCAAGGTGTTATTCAGTTCGGAACTGCCAGAGGTATTTGGGGATATGATTTGCCGGGTGGACTAGAAGTGGCCGGCAAAACAGGCACCACCAATGACAATAGTGATGCATGGTTCATGGGATATACGCCTCAATTACTAGCTGGAACCTGGGTTGGCGCTGATGATCGCTTCATTCGATTCAATGGTGCAAACCTGAATGGCCAAGGCGCACGTGCCGCTATGCCTATCTGGGCTTACTTTTTTGCCAAAGCTGCAGCCGACCCCAATTGTGGCATTGATGCTTCACAAACTTTCGTAAAGCCTGAAGTAATGACCAATGATATCATTATCGATTATATCAATGGTACTACCGCTCCATTGGGCGCCGAAGCAGAAGACCAAGGGAATGGAACAGTGAATGATTATGAAATTCCGAAAGACATAAAACCGGAGGATATTAAAGCAGAGTCTGACCCTTTAGAAAATAATAAAACAGGTATTCTTAAAACAACCGATCCAAAAGACAAAATACCCGGTAAATTACCAGATAGCAAACAGGCAACCAAACCAGTACTAAAACCTGGCGAAAAACCAAAGGCGGTCATGCCCTCTTCTGAAAAAAAGCCTAAAACGGAAAACGACTAGTGTTGGCTAAAAGCTAGGCCCTTTTATTTACTAGTTTGTTATGTTACTAGGTAGCTATACTATTTGCATCGCTTTAATAAAATCGGTAACCAAGAAACTGATGAGCTTACCCGTACTGTTATCTGTGCGTCCATCAGATAAACGCGTGGCACCTTCACATATGTGTAAGTAAGCAACTTTTGATTGTGCCGTTGCAAACTGTATGTACTGGCGAGCATGATTGGGACTGATGCCTACAGGAGTTTGCGCACTACTGAGCACTCCTTCAATACAATCGAGGTCTAATTCTATTCCACAATAAGAATCATCTGTAAAAGAAGTGGCGTGTCCTATGGCTTGTAAAAAACTTCTCTTTTCGTGCACAAAAATGTCTTCATAAGTAATACAATCCACAAAGGGATTGTTCACAATATCCATCCATACATTTTGAGGAAGATAATTTTCCTGAATGCCTATCACACAGTATTTTTCTAAATAACCATCTTCTTCCGCATAGGTAAATCCGTTTCCACTATGCCTACCCTCCATGGGCCTAAAATCTGCATGCGCATCTAGATTGATAGCATTCAATTGAGCTAGAGGCAATATGCCCGCCTTATACAAACCTTTTGCCGAACCTTTGATGCAGGGATACGAATTATTGTGCCCACCACCAATTACAATTGGAATTTTTTGACATTGCGTTACTAGCTGCACAAGCTGCTCTACCTCATCGTCAATGGTATTCACTGCGTGTCTAAAGGCTTCCCATTTTTCATCGTAGCTCAACGCATTTCTTTCTATCAAATGCTCCATACTTGAAAAATCAAAATGACCCAAAACCAAGACTTCATTGCCCTCAAAAAAGTCATTACTCTGTACATTTAAAAAAGACTGTAAAAAAGGAACCCATACAGAATCCGCTCCACCAAATCCCATATTGGCTTTGACGCCAATATCTTCGGGAACACCAAACAAAATAAACTTAGCACTTGTACTTTGTATTGTTTGTTCTAAGGACGAGTCATCTGTAGCTACCAACACCCGCTCCCCTATTTTTGTTTCAAATCGCCTGATTCGAGTAAGTGACAAAAGATCTTGCTTATGATAAGTTTTAAAATGCTTCATGGCAATTTTTTTAGTGAACAATAATCGTACAATCTTTAAGTTAACTATTCTATTGCAGGAAGAAAAATGTTATTATAAAAACTTACCCGAAACCATCACACGCTCAATTAAATTACTTCCAAAAGCATAGGGTAAATAAGCAATAGAAGGGATGGGCTTGGTAAAGATTAAATTAGCCCTTTTGCCAATACTAATACTACCCAGTTCATTTTCTAATTCCATGGCAAATGCCCCATTGATTGTGGCTGCATTGATGGCTTCTTCCGGTAACATTTTAAGTTGGATACAGGCCATGGAGACTACGGTGTTCATGTTGGCACTGGGACTAGAGCCCGGATTAAAATCAGAAGCCAAAGCAATGGCTGCACCTGCTTTTATCAACGCCCTCGCTGGTTGAAAATGCATGCGCAAAAAATAGGCTGCTGTTGGCAATAATGTACCAATGGTATTGCTGGCTGCCAAAGCTGCAATACTTGAATCATCCATGGTTTCAAGGTGGTCAACCGATAATGCTTTTAACTGAATACCAGCTTCAACTCCCCCTGAAAGGTGAAGCTGGTTGGCATGAATTTTAGCCCGCAAACCAATAGCGGCTCCTGCAGCACAAATTCGGATGGTTTCTTCCACACTAAAAAAACCTTCTTCGCAAAACACATCAATAAAATCAGCCAAACCTTCTTGTTCAATTATCGGCAGCATTTCATTGATTATCAAACTAATATAACCTTCATGGTCTTCTTTATATGCAATGGGATAAGTATGTGCAGCCAAGAAACTGGCTTTAATTGGAATGGGTGAAACAAGCTTTAAGCGCTTGATCACTCTAAGCATTTTCAGTTCTCCTGCTACCGAAAGTCCATAACCGCTTTTGATTTCCATGCCCCCTGTGCCTAATTTCATCCATTCCTGCAATCGAGCCCACGCCAAGTTGAACAACTCATCTTCGGTACACAGATTTAATTTATGAGCAGAATTTAAGATCCCGCCACCTTTTGCAGCAATCTCCGCA
>JANOYH010000183.1:0-5022 GCA_031428775.1 Bacteroidota bacterium | reverse complement strand
TGAAAATGTTGGCTGATAATGAAGCACTCAGAAACGATATCAATAGAATGAAGATGGATTCTGATGGAGATGGTGTTTCAGACTATTTTGATAAATGTCCGAATACAGCAGCTGGAGTAAAAGTTGATGGTGGTGGATGTGCACTTCCAGAAATGAAAATTGTGAAAGATACTACGGTGATACAAAATACCTATATCATAACAGCAGAAGATAAAAATTTGGCAGCCTTAGCTATGTCGAATCTAGAATTTGATTTTGGTAAATATACCATCCGTTCAAGGTCATTTGTCTACTTAGATCGTTTGGCAGAAGTATTAGTACGTAAGCATTTTGGACTAAAACTGAGTGGACATACGGATGCTGTAGGTTCTGATAATGCAAATAAAACGCTGTCAAATAACAGGGCAAATGCAGTGAAAGACTACTTGGTATCTAAAGGAGCAGACGCAAATAAAATTGAAGCGATTGGATTTGGTGAATCTGAGCCAATTGCAACCAACAAAACTGCAAAAGGCCGTCAGCTGAATAGGCGTGTAGCTTTTGTTCTATATTAAGTTCCCCCGGTTGATTATAGAAGGGTTTGTATTTTACAAACCCTTCTTTATTTTAATTATAGGTATACTAAAAGTTGTTGGGATTTAAATGGTAACTTCAGATTGTTTGATATTACTTTAAAAATTCTCCTGATAGGTCATCTATTTTAATTGTTGTTTTTGAAAATTTACATCAAATATATGATTAGTCTTCGCTGCAAAATGGTAGTGAAATCCGAATTGGAAAAATATGGGGTTGCCTATAATAATGTAGAATTAGGCCAAATTGATCTTGTAGAAGATTTAACAGAATTACAAAGAGAACAATTAAAGGCTGTTTTGCTTCAATCTGGATTAGAGCTGATGGAAGATAAAAAGGCAGTCTTAATTGAAAAAATTAAAACAATCATCATAGAGCTTGTTCACTATTCAGAGGAACCTTTAGAAATTAATTTCTCTGAATATCTAAGTGATAAGCTGGGATACGATTATACCTATCTTTCTAACTTATTCTCTGAAACAGAAGGAACCACTATTGAACGTTACCTTATCATGCACAAAATAGAACATGTAAAAGAATTGATCATCTATAATGAGTTAAACCTTACAGAGATTGCATGGAAAATGAATTATAGCAGTGTATCACATCTTTCGCACCAGTTTAAGAAAATAACTGGCCTGACTCCTTCTTTTTTTAAGGCACTAAAGAGCAAAAAGAAACAATCTTTAGAAAAAGTGTGAATTTTGCAATTGTTATTGACTTAAATGTAAGCATTACTCAATCTTCCTTCACCACCTTTGTACAAGTTATTTAATGCGCTCATTTTAATCATCAAAAATGAAATATCAACATCGCCTAGGTATATGGATGGATCATCATTCTGCTCATCTACTAGAATTCTCTATGGATGAAGTAACAACGAAAACAATTCAATCCAGTTTCACCAAAGAAGAAAAAGCTGCAAGTTTAGACAAAAGTGAACAACTGATGCACAACAAAGAAAAACAACAGCAAGAAGCATTTTACAAAGAACTGGGTGAAAATATTAGCAATTACAGTGCAGTATTATTATACGGTCCAACTGATGCTAAAGTAGAACTCCTACATTATTTAAGAGAGGATAATGCTTTTGAAAAAATTGAAATTTCTGTTAAACAAGCCGACAAAATGTCAAGCAATCAAGAAAGAGCATTTGTCAGAGACTTTTTTAGTAGACCAGATGTACATACTTTATAAAAATCATTTAAAAAAAAGCCATTAATATATGAAAACAGCTATTGGAATATCAGATAAACATAGGGTTAAAAGCAGTGAGTTTTTAGGAATTGTATTAGCAAATGAAACCATACTTTATATGAAGACCAGAAAATTCCATTGGAATGTATCTGGAGAAAGTTTTATGGAGTTGCACAAGATGTTTGAAATGCAATACAAGCAAATGGAATCATCCATTGATGAAATAGCCGAAAGGATTGGGAAACTCGGACAAAAAACGGTTGGTACTCTTGAAGAGTTTTTGAAACTTACAACGCTGAAAGAAGCTCCAGGAAAATATCCTGCTTCAAAACAAATGATTTTAGATTTGTTACAAGATCATGAATCAATTATTGGTCAAATTCGAGATGGTATTGGTGAAGTTTCAGATAAAAGTAAGGATTTAGGTACCGCAGATTTCCTTACCGGATTAATGGAACAACACGAAACAACTGCATGGATTTTACGAAGGTATCTCGATTAATATTCTTTTTTAAATTTTCTCATAATTGGCAGTTTGGTGTAAGCAGAGAGTCCGTTTAAGCAATTAAACGGACTTATTTATTTAGCCTATTCTAATGCACTATAATCAGTGAATCTTGTAAAATTTTGGCATAATAGTGTAAAGCTTTTAGCAGCAACTTAATTTACTTTTACTGGACATAAATAAAACACTTTTCGGTACGCGCAAACTGCTTGAACTTTTAATACACATTTAGTGTTGCGAACTGCCATTCACACTTTACACAAAGACTCATGAAAAAAAATGTATCCTTAACGGAGAAGGGATTCTTGCGCATTGGCAAGAACCTTATTAACACAATCAAAACATCTTTCTTGCCAATGTTGTTGTTGCTTTTAGTAGCCACTGGTTGTAAGAAAGTAACTGAAGAAACCGGACTTGTTGGCGTTTGTCCGCAAGTTGTTTCAACCAATCCAGCTAATGCTGCACTTGGTGTTAGCATCAGTACTTCAGTCACCGTTACTTTTAACGAAATTGTAGATCCTGCAACAGTGAATGCTGTTACTTTTTCATTAAGAAAAGGGGCAACACCTATAGCAGGTGTTATTGCCAATGCAGGCATTTCAGCCACTTTTTCACCAACCATGCCATTAGAACCAAATACGGTGTATACTGGAACAGTTACTACAGGTGTAAAAGACCCTGCTCGTAATGCAATGGTTGCTGATTATGTTTGGTCCTTTACCACTGGTCCAGATCCTGCACCAACTGTTTCTTCAACAGATCCAATCAATTTAGCGATAGATGTAGCTTTCAATAAAAAAATTGCTGTCACATTTAGTAAAGCAATGGATCCAACATCTGCTATCAACAGTTTTTCATTAGCAAATACATCATTAGGTGGTACAAATGTAACTGGTTCAGTTGTGTATGTAGGAACTACTGCTGTATTTACTCCAACAACTAATTTACTACCTAGTACTTCATATACTGGAACAATTTCAACTACTGCAAAAGACCTTTTAGGAATTGCCATGAAGGCTAAATATACATGGGTATTTACAACTGGTAAAGCACCTGATATTATTTATCCATTAGTCGTTTCTACTGTTCCCGTAAATTCTGCAATTGGTATTCCTTTCAATCAAAAACTCACTGCAGTTTTCAGTGAAGTAATGAATGCTACCACAATCACAACTGCCTCATTTCTTGTAAAAAATACTACAGCAGGGGGAACTGCAGTTTCAGGAACCATTCTTTATTCAGGTATGTCAGCGGTATTTACACCCACTGTAGATCTTTTGCCTAATACAACTTATACAGGTACCATTACTACAGCTGTAAAAGACATGGCTGGTATCGCTTTACAATCAAACTATATTTGGAATTTTACCACAGGAAATGTTCCTGATGCTATTTCACCAACTGTTTCTTCTACAGATCCAGCTCGTAATGGAATTAATGTACTGTTAACTAAAAGTATCTCAGCTACATTTAGCGAGATCATGAATGCTACAACTATTAGTACAGGTAGCTTTACTTTATCAAATACTACTTTAGGTGGTACCAATATACCTGGTACAGTTTCTTATAGCGGTTCAACAGCGGTTTTTGTACCATCTGTAAACCTTACTCCTAACACTACCTATACTGCATCTATTAGCATGGCAGCAAAAGACCTAGCGGGAAATGCACTAGTAAGTGATTATTACTGGAGTTTCACAACAGGAAGTGTTATCGTTTTAATACCACCAACCGTAACTTCAACTGATCCTAATAATTTAGCCACAGGTGTGGTATTAGACAAAACAGTTACCGCAACTTTTAGTGAAGCTATGACTGCTAGTACCATCTCAACTAGTACGTTTCTTTTAAAAGCTGGAACAACTGCAATAGTTGGAGTTGTAACTATGTCTGGAAACACAGCTAGTTTCAAACCAAGTTCAAATCTTACTGCGAATACAGTGTATACTGGAACTATCACAACAGGTTCAAAAAACTTAGCAGGTACTGCATTGGCTGTTGATTATGTGTGGAGTTTCACTACTGGAAGTCTTTTAGATATTATACCACCAACCGTAACCGCTACGGATCCTATTAATTTAGCCACAAATGTGGTATTAGATAAAGTAGTTACCGCAACTTTTAGTGAAGCTATGACTGCTAGTACCATCTCAACTAGTACGTTTCTTTTAAAAGCTGGAACAACTGCAATAGTTGGAGTTGTAACTATGACTGGAAACACAGCTAGTTTCAAACCAAATGCAAATCTTACTGCAGGCACAGTGTATACTGGAACCATCACTACAGGTTCGAAGGACCTAGCGGGTAATTCATTATTATCTGATTATGTCTGGACTTTTACTACTGAACCGCTTCCGCCATTTAATATGGGTAGTGCCGCTATTTTCGGTGCATTCGGTGGTAGTGCAGGTATCACTAATCAGGGCATCAATACTGTTATCAATAATGGAAGTATTGGAACTACAGGAGCTTCTACACTTGTAACAGGTTTTCATGATGGAACAACAGGTGATGTATATACAGAAACACCATTAAACGTGGGTCTTGTAAAAGGTAGAATTTATACTGCACCTCCTTTCCCTGGCACCGCAACTTCTATGACAATAGCTACCAATGGCTTGTTAGATGCCACTGCTGCTTATAATAGTATGTCGCCCGGTTTAAAGCCTGGTGGAACTGATCCAGGAGCTGGTGAATTGGGTGCATTAACCCTTGCTCCAGGTGTGTATAAAGCAGCTGGTGGAAGC
>JANOYH010000182.1:0-2564 GCA_031428775.1 Bacteroidota bacterium | reverse complement strand
CGCCAACAACAACCGGGATCCCTTCTTTTATTATTCCGGCTTTCTCAAAAGCAATTTTCTCCAAACTATCACCCAGCAGGTTCATATGATCCCAGCCAATATTGGTTATAATAGATAATTGAGGAGTAATGATATTGGTGCTGTCTAATCTTCCGCCCAAACCAACTTCTATGATGGCAATGTCAACTGCTTGTTGTGCAAAATAATCGAATGCCATTGCAACCGTAATTTCAAAAAAGGAAGGAGCAATTTTTTCAATCATGGGTTTGATCCTTTCCGTGAAACCAACCACAAATTCTTTTTCACAAACCTTACCATTTACTTTTATTCTTTCGCGAAAGTCTTTCAAGTGTGGCGAGGTATACAAACCCGTTTTATAACCTGCAGCTTGAAAAATAGCTGCAAGCATATGACTCGTAGAGCCCTTGCCATTGGTACCAGCAACATGTATGGTTTTGAACTTTTTTTGGGGATTATCAATTGAAGCGCAAAGCTCAATAGTATTGGTCAAGTCTTTTTTATAGGCAGATTCGCCTATTCGGCTAAACATAGGCAGTGAACGAAATAAAAAATCTAGCGTGTCGGGATAATTCATCATTGCCAGCAAATTAGAAAAGAATAATTAACCACGCAGTTTGAAACTAAAAACCAGTGTGCCTTCTTGCTCAGCATCTTTACCCGGATTAAGTTTGAGCGTTCTGGCTTTTTTTAGTGCAATTGAACGGATATTTTGATTGGTTGTAGTAGTACCTTTTGGATTGATAGCGGCAGCTATCACATTGCCAGTCTGATCTACCGTAATATTAATGGCTACTTTGGCATTCTCATTAAAATCATCTTCAAAACTAGGTAATTTGGTAATTCTTCTTCCGTCCAAACCACTTCTAATACTCACCCCATTACCACCCGCACCAACGCCTCTATTACCACTGGCCGCATTTCCCTGATAACTATCTGAATTTGGGTTGCCGTTGGGATTTCCTTGGTCGCCTTTACCCCCAGCAATACCCTGATTCTTGACCCCATTATAACTATCCGCACCATTGCCACTAGTGGTAGTGCTGGTACCTCCTTTAAATAATGCTTTTGGCTTTGGAGGAGCCACCACAGGCACTGCAGTTACAACAGGTTTATTAGTGAGGGGCTTTGATATTTTAAGGGTATTTTCTGTTGGTTTATTAGCAGCTGTATGATTGTTGGCTACAGCTTCTTCACCAAGTTCATCAGCAGTAATTTTTTGTACCAACTTAGGCGCATTATTTGCTTGCGGCGGTGTTTTGATAGGGTCTTGTGTGGCTGATGGATTGCCTGGAATTTCTGGTGCTTGATCGCCTAATCCGGTTTCACTATTACCCAAATTCACTTCAATACCTTCTCCCATTGTGGGAGCAGGAATTTGAGGGAGTGTCCATTGCAAAAAAACAAATGCCAAAAACAATAAGAGGCATACAAGTGCTGTAATGGCTGATGCTTTGATATTTTTCTCTCTTTCAAAGGAGACTTGCATGTGAAAGGCATTGGTCATAACAAATGTATTAATCTATTTCCAAAAGATATCATAAGAAAACCGAATGAGCGTTCCAAGTATGACTAATAGAAAGAAAATTCGAATAAATTTATTTCCTTTTGCTATTGCCATTTTTGCCCCTAGATACCCTCCAATTGCATTACAAATAGCCATGGGAATGGCAATCTGCCATAAGATGCTTCCTTTTAATAAAAAGAGAAATATCGAACCCAAATTTGTTGCAAGGTTAATCATTTTGGCATTGGCTGATGCGTGTAAAAAATCGAGTCCCATTAAACTGATAAATGCCAATACCAGAAAACTGCCTGCACCAGGACCAATAAATCCATCATAAAAACCAATCACCATGCAAATCAATAAACCGTATATGGTTTTTGTTTTTGGTGAATGGGTTTTATGGCTAAACTGTCCGAAATCTTTTTTTGAATACGTATAAATTGCCACAATCACTAACACTACCAAGATAATGGGTTTCATATAACGATTGCTCATTTGAGTCAACAACATGGAACCAAAGAATGAAAACGTAAATGCAGTAGCTGACATCCATCCCATCAGTTTCCAGTTCATAGGAACCTTTCGTACATATTGTCTAGCTGCAAAATAAGTGCCACTAAATGAGGGGATTTTCAAAGACCCAATCACGGTAGCAACGGGTAAATTGGGCAAAATGATGAGTGAAGCTGGGGTTTGAATGAGTCCACCTCCTCCTACAATTGCATCAACAAAACCTGCCAGTGTAGCAAAGAGGCATAATAGGATTAAAGTACTTATTGAAATCATCCACGAACTTTTGAAGTGATATTGGCTATAACTAATCCAAGTACCACTAATAATCCACTAACCAAATGCGTCCAATTGATTTGTTCATGCAATAACCATACAGCTTCAAGGGTGCTGAAAACGGGAATGAGGTTGCCAAACAACACCGTTCTTCCTGTTCCCAATTTGTGTAAGGCAATATTCCAACACAAAAAAGAAATCGCCGATGTGCCTAATCCTAAATACAAGATGGAAATGAGGAGTTCTTGATTCC
>JANOYH010000181.1:0-4209 GCA_031428775.1 Bacteroidota bacterium | reverse complement strand
GATATATCTATGAATGTCCATTGATATTTGCCATATGTATATGCCATAGTGCCGTCTGTTGAAATGTCAATGAAATCTGGAGCCCAGGTTTTAATAGGTGAATCAAAATGTCAAATACACTTACGTCTTAAATAGTTAATGAAACGTATTTATACAGGTGTTTCACTGTATGATTTACATCTAATCGTTTCTATAAATTTCTCTTGGGTAGTCAAGTATGTTCACTTTATGGCTTTGTAATTCTTTCAATGCATCTTTTGCTATCCAAGTTGCTATTTTGTTATTAAGCTTGATTAAATCCTGTGCTACTTTAATTGCTGTTCTGTTTAAATCGTTATTGCGTTTTCCTATATTACGCAAAGCCCAATTTACAGCTTTCTTTCCATTAAGTTTTCTGTCAAGTCGTTTACGTTGTATAGTTTGCTACATAAAATTCTTGCTTCATAAATTCCGCAATCAAAAAGTTGAATGGCCAACTGATTGTCTTTGTCTATTTGTTTCGCTAATTCTTTTAGGTCTTTTTGATATATTCCTAATGAGTTGATTGCTTCAATTCCAAACCTTTTTTCTTTAAAAAGTATATTTTCTTTGTTACCTAATGCTTTAAGCTCCGAAATAATTTGTTTAAAAGTCATTTCTATTTCTTTTAGCTATTTTCAATACTACATTGATTCTGATTTAATAAATGCTAAAAGATCTTTATTTATTGTGGTTGCTTCCGTTGTTGGCATTCCATGTGGAAAACCAGGATATGAAATAAGATGACCATTTTTCAAAAGTTTTACAGCTTTTAATCCAGTAAGGTGAATTGGTACTATTTGATCATCTTCGCCATGCATAACAAGTACGGGTACATCCACGTTTTTAAGATTTTCTGTAAAATCTGTTTCTGAAAAAGCCTTAATGCAGTCGTACTGAGCTTTTATACCTCCCATCATACCCTGACGCCACCAATTATCTCTGATGTCTTGTGATATTTTTGACCCTTCACGATTAAAACCATAAAAAGGGATCGTGAAATCTTTAAAATATTGTGGTCTTTGTGTTGCGGTACCTACTCGAATTTCATTAAATACAGATGGATGGATACCTTCTGGATTATTTTCGGTTTGAATCATCAATGGAGTAACTGCACTAATAAGTACAGCTTTGGCTACAAGTCCTTGTCCATGTATTGCTACATAACGAATTACTTCACCTCCACCCGTTGAATGACCAATGTGAATGGCATTTTTTATTTCAAGTGCTTTTGTAAGCTCAGCAACATCTGCTACATAGGTATCCATATCATTTCCGTTTGTGGTTTGGGTAGATCTGCCATGTCCTCTTCGATCATGTGCAATAACTCTAAATCCCTGATTTATGAAAAACATCATTTGTGCATCCCATTCATCACCTGATAAAGGCCAGCCATGATGAAAAAAAATTGGTTGTCCAGTTCCCCAATCTTTATAATATATTTCAGTACCGTCTTTTACTATTATCTTATTCATTTCTTTTGATTTAATTCTTTTAGAGATATTTTATTGGCTTTAAAGCAATATAGAGTGTATGGGTATTTAACTTGTAAAGTTGCAAAGTATATACAATAAAATGTTACATGAAAAACGAATCAAGTTATATAGTTCACTTATTTTCTTTCTTGGGTTTGAAAATAGACCTAATATAATATTGGCAATGTATGTAATCTGTACGCAAAGAAATCTGATAATAATGACCTGTATTGTTTTGGCAATTATTTTTTGTTGGTCTAATTCTGGTCTCTACATTTAATATTCAAGTTTACAAAATATCTTTTAAACATTTTTCATCATCCTTAGGTCAATTTAACATGTCACAACACAATATCATCTGCTATATTTTGATAGGTCCTCAACCGCTTTATTGGAGAGAGTAAACTTACCCATTGTTTTTTCTCGCAGATTTTAATTTCGCAAGATGTTTATTTGCATCAAAGTTTTTTGTGACACCGCTATTGATACCTTTTTTAATAGCATTCTTTAAAATAATAATTTTGGTTTCCTCTTCTTCAAGTAATCTAAGCCCAGCTCTAATAACTTCGCTTGCATTTTTAAATCTACCTGCAGAAACTTTCTTGTCTACAAAACTTTCATAATATTCACCTAAGGATACTGAAGTATTCCGACCCATAATAAATATTATTTTAAAGTTACCAAAAATGGGTAATTACCACCTCAAAGAAAATGTCCTTTAAAATTCATATTGTAAACTAAATCAGTTATAAAATTACAGCAAGCCCCTTGTGCGTCACTGTTCCTTTTTTACTTTTAAAGTCCGTGATGGTTTTTCCATCATAACGATACTGCCCAACAGGTGCAGAATGAAGTTACAAAAGAGTAGAATATGAGTTACTGATGGAAAATCATTTACTTTTATTGTCTTTTGTATGATAAAATTTACTTTTCCTTTGATCCTTATAGTCATCAGTCTGGCGTGTGAAAGAACACCTAGCAATAATACTGGTAGCCAAAAGATAGATTCAGGCCGTGCAGAATCTATTGGGCCTTCACTTTCTGTATCCTCCCAACAATATATAATTGAACCTAAAATAAATCAAGTAATAAAGGACGTCACAGGGCGTGAACTGGTTGATTTTGCCCAAACTTTACTAGGAGTTCCTTATAGTTATGCATCGATTGATCCCTCGAAAGGATTTGATTGTTCAGGTTTTATAACATATGTTTTCTATCACTTCAATATTTCGGTGCCGAGATCTTCAATAGATTTTACCAACGTAGGTAAAGAGATAGATTTAAAAAGTGCAAAAGAAGGGGATTTAATTTTATTTACAGGAACTGTCGATTCAATTCGAATTGTTGGACATATGGGAATTGTAACGGAAAATGTAGATACTTTAAAATTCATTCATTCTACCTCCGGAAAGGCTAATGGGGTAACCATAAGCGTGTTAAACGAGCGCTATAAGCGTAGGTTTGTGAAAATTACTAGAGTTCTTTCTGACTAGTGCCAGCTCATTGATATTTATTAAAGTTATATTGTTGCAAAACCGGTTGGTAGGTACAAATCAAAATAATTTTAATCCGTACCAGCCAATCAGTGTGAATATAATACACCGACTAATAACACCAATACAACACCAGGTGACCAGTTTTTTAATATTTGCGTTTAACCCAATACCTACGGCTAGGCTTATTGGTGCGCCAACTGACATTGTTCCTAAAAATCCTAGACCAATTATGCCATATTTATTCCACAGGCGAAGTATCATAGGATGTTTTTTTTCAACAGCGTCTTTAGTAGGCTTGTTTTTGTGAAACAAAGCCCTAATCTGATTTCCTAAAAAAGCTGCGACAAAAACTCCAATCAAACCACCAATTACGCTTGCAAAGAAAATGGTCCACGGGGATAACCCAAAGACGAATCCGGCAGGAATTGCTGCATAAATCTCAAAAGTGGCAAGGCCGGCTACGGTCAGTATTTTTAAAAACATATCTTAATAAAAAGACCTGATTCTTTCAGGAAGAGTAAAATTAACTGATAAATGTTTCCCAAACAAGATTTACTCAGCAACCGCCTTTGCGAGGGGCACGTTTATAAATTAATTTACTATCTCGTTCTACATAGTCGCCCGATACTATTAGATATGAATACTTTGGCGCATGTGATACACCATGGCTTCTTACGATTATTTTGTCGTTAACTTTCAGGCTATGCAATTGCTTAAATTCATTAGACATTTCCGGCCCAAAACTAAGAATATAATCTTCACCGTTAATCCTGACCATCACTCCGAAACCTAATTGTGAGCCTAGCGGAAGAGAAAGAGAGGTTACAACAGCCTCCATATTGGAAGAATCAAGTGTATGCTTCCTTATTTTAGCAGCACTGGCAAGCACTTTATTACCTTCGGGAGACGCTTCCCATTTTTTGTAAAGTAGACCACCAGGGGTAGCCTCCCATTTTTTCCGTTCGGCTTTCATTTCAGCAGCAGAGAGTGGCTTTGGGGCTGATTTTTTAGAAGGTTCATTTTTGATTTCGCGATTGGCAAATACGAGTCCGCCTACAACAAACAGCGGTAAGATCAGCGCATAAATAACTTTTTTCATATTTTTTGTAGGTTTAAATAACATAGATCTATTTTCTGATAAATCAAATCCGTTTAAAGCATTTCTTTTATTTTTCGTTTCCTTTTAAAGTTGGTGCAACAAAAATACTTTGATATGTTCA
>JANOYH010000180.1:0-1850 GCA_031428775.1 Bacteroidota bacterium | reverse complement strand
ATGTTGGTTTTGATTCAATTGAATTAAAAGTTGTAGAGGCCAGCAATTTGACTGTCATATTAAAAAGAAAAGACATAAAAACAGATGAAATAATAGTGGTAGGTTATGGCACACAAAAGAAAAGAGACGTAACAGGTTCTGTTGCTTCGGTGTCAAAAGACAGGTTACAATCGCTACCAAATACTAATATTGCACAAGCCATGCAGGGGTCAGTGCCGGGCCTTCAAATTAATACAAACGGTGGTGGCTCTGAAGGAAATAGCGTATCTATTTTGATCAGAGGAAGAAACTCTATTACAGCTGATACAAGACCTTTAATTATTTGGGATGGTATTCCTTATGAAGGGGGAATTTCAGAAATCAATCCTAATGACGTTGAGTCAATTGAAATATTGAAAGATGCATCTGCTGCTGCAATTTATGGTTCTCGTGGTTCAAACGGAGTAATTCTCGTTACAAGTAAACAAGGAAAAAAGGGTAAATTGAATATTACCTATGATGGTTCTTATGGTACACAATCCATTACCAATAAACCGGATTTACTGAACGGCACTGAATTTTATAAATTTAAAACTACTCGTTTAAATGCACCAAACATTATATCTGCTGGTGAGCAGGCTGTGTATGATGCAGGCGGTTCGGTTGATTGGTATAGCCTAGCTACTCAAACTGGCATTAGATCACAACATTCTCTTTCAGTTACCGGCGGAACTGAAAAATTTGCTTTCTATTTGGGTAGTACTTTTTTAGATGTAAAAGGAGTTGCAATAAACGACCGCTTTAAAAGATATTCCATACGTCCGAATCTTGAAATAAAAGTTACACCCTGGCTAACTGTTGGATCTAGCTCACAAATATCTATTCAAAACAGAGATGGATTGCCAGTAGATTTTTCGGATACCAGAAATACCGGTGGTGGTGCAAATTTCTTTAACCCCTTATCAACACCCTATAATGCAGATGGTTCATTGTCCCTCTATGCTTATGCAGATTATCCGCAGGCAAGAAATCCACTTTCAAATACACTCGTAAAAAATGAAGACAAATCGTACCGAATTTTTACAACGAATAATATCAAAATCGACTTCCCTTTTCTAAAAGGACTTTCGTATAAATTAAACACAGGCTTTGAATTTGAAAATACACAACGCAAAACTTATTGGGGTAGAAATGTAGCATTGGGTTATGAGAGTAATGGCTATGCCACCAATTACGCTTCTATATCCAGAAATTTTACAGTAGAAAATATTGTCAATTACAATAAAGAGTTTGGTAAACATTCCGTGAATCTGACTGGTTTGTATAGCAGTCAGAGTAACGACTTCGACAGAGATCAATTGGAAGGACAGGGTTACCCTAATGATGTTCTAACTAATTATCAAATGGCATCTGCAAGTTTGCTAACGCCATCTTCCGTTAATTTTAAACAAAACCTATTGTCTCAAATGGGTCGTTTAAATTATGGCTATGATGGTCGCTATTTGGTAACTCTAACAGTAAGAAGAGACGGATATTCCGGTTTTGGAGCAGACAATAAATATGGCTTATTTCCTTCAGCAGCATTAGCATGGAATATTCGTAGGGAAACTTTTATGCAAAATGTGGCTTTTGTTAACAATCTAAAATTAAGGGCTTCTTACGGATTAAATGGTAATCAAGCAGTTTCTGCATATAGCTCATTAGCCAAGTTGGCTAGTTTTCCATACGTTTCAGGTAGTACGATATTGCCAGGTTATATACCTAGTGCATTGGCTAACGAAAAATTGGGCTGGGAATCTACTAAGTCTTTTTCTTTGGGTTTAGATTTTAGTTTTCGAGAGTTAAAAAAAGTTGGCGCTGTTGTATCCGGT
>JANOYH010000179.1:0-2579 GCA_031428775.1 Bacteroidota bacterium | reverse complement strand
GGGGAACATGATGAAATGGAACTGGTGGATCAATGTCAAGTTTTGCCATCGTCAATCAATGGTTATATACACTTAGTGTAAATCAGTTAGCTAGTATCCATATCATTGAACCAACAAAAATGGTTGTGAACAATAAGCAGCCACTTTCTTTTGTGGCTGAAACCATTTATCCATTTCAGGACAAACTATTTGTAGGATCGCAAACGGGTATGAATATTTATAGTATAAGTAGCCCTTCTTCACCAAATTATCTGAGTGGCTTTTCTCACGCAAGGTTGTGTGATCCTGTAATAGCCGATAATCAATATGCGTATGTAACCCTTCGTTCTACTGAAAATGTTTGTGGCGGAAATAGAAATGAATTGGATGTGATTGATGTGAGCAATATTAATAATCCAACTTTAGTGAAAGTAGTATCGCTAGTTCATCCACATGGCTTGAGTAGGGATGGAAACACACTGATCATTTGCGATGGGGATGCTGGTTTGAAAATATTTGATGTAAGCAATCCAAAAAATCCGGTATTGATTCAAACAATTGAAATGGCAGCAACTTATGATGTGATTGCAGAAAATAATATAGCTATTGTGTCAGCAAAAGACGGACTCTATCAATTTGATTATAGCAAGCCTTCTCAAACAAAACTCATCAGCAAAACAAGTCTTTCAAACTAATCAGCATTTTATGAAAAAAATAATTTTCTTACTTCTGCTAATTGTTTTGTTGCAAGACCTATACGCACAAGTTAAAAAATCAACATGGAAATTCACTAGTATGAATGCCATGGGGATCTTGTATGGAGAGAATGGTAGTAGTTTTACCATGAGTAGTGTAAATGGAGTCCGGAAAAAAAATCTTGCGGTTGGTATTGGTATCAATTATGACCAATACTTATATACTACCCTACCCGTTTATGCTGAAGTTAGAAAACACTTTGGCAATAAATCGTGGAAACCCTTTGTATATGCGGATTTAGGAGCAAGCATTCCATTGAAAAATTCTTCGCTCCCCTCTAAATGGGCCAATGGAACAGAAGCATATGATTTAGAGATTGGACTGTTTACAGAATTGGGTATGGGCTTTGAAAAAATGATAACAACTACAACTGCATTTTATATGCAGACGGGCTACACAGAAAAGCAGTTTGCATATTATAGCAGCTCAAATTTTGTAAACCCCTTATTCAACCAAACACCAACAACCAATAGATACGATTATTATTATAGAAGAATCGCCTTCAAAATGGGTATTCGTTTTTAATAGGCCCTTGCAAACAATACCCTTTGTGTAGAAGGATTACCCGTTAATATGCATTTCCCTTCTTCTAAAGGGTTGTCAAGAGGAATACAACGAATAGTAGCTTTTGCCAATTCTTTGATTTTGTCTTCTGTTTCACTACTACCATCCCAATGTGCGGAAATAAATCCGGCCTTGGTATCCAATAAATGAACAAACTCATCCCATGTATCTGCTGTAGATATATGGTCTTGTTGAAAGGCTTTTGCTTTATTGAAAATATTTTGTTGAATTTCTTCTAACAAATTTTTGATGTATTGTTCAATGCCTTCTAGGCTAACACTTTGTTTTTCTTTGGTATCTCTTCTAGCAACTTCTACCACATTATTTTGTAAATCGCGTGCGCCAATTGCCAAACGTACAGGTATTCCCTTTAATTCATATTCAGCAAATTTCCAACCCGGACGTTGATTGTCTGAGTCGTCGTACTTTACAGTAATCCCTAATGCCTTTAATCCAGACACAATACTAGCCACCTTTTCATCTAATTGTGCTTTTTGTTCATCCCCTTTATAAATAGGAACAATTACCACTTGTATCGGTGCAATTTTAGGAGGCAGTATTAAGCCATCGTCATCGCTATGTGCCATTACCAATGCACCAATCAAACGCGTACTCACGCCCCAACTGGTTGCCCACACATAATCCAATTTATTGTCACGGTCACTAAACTTTACATCAAATGCTTTGGCAAAATTCTGACCCAAGAAATGTGAAGTTCCAGCTTGCAAAGCCTTACCATCCTGCATCATTGCTTCAATGCAATAAGTTTCTTCAGCTCCAGCAAAGCGTTCATTGCTTGTCTTAATACCTTTTATAACAGGTAATGCCATCCAGTTTTCAACAAAGTCGGCATACACATCTAACATCAATCTTGTTTCCGCAATAGCTTCTGCTGCAGTTGCGTGTGCAGTATGCCCCTCTTGCCATAAAAATTCTGCGGTACGCAAAAACAAACGCGTACGCATTTCCCAACGAACCACATTGGCCCACTGATTTACAAGGATGGGTAAGTCGCGGTACGATTGTATCCAACCCTTATAAGTATTCCAAATAATGGCTTCACTAGTTGGACGAACCACCAGTTCTTCTTCCAGTTTTGCTTCAGGATCTACCATCAATTTTCCCGGCTTATCAGGATCTGATTTCAAACGATAGTGGGTAACTACGGCACATTCTTTAGCAAAACCTTCTGCGTTCTTTTCTTCTGCTTCAAAAAGGCTTTTAGGCACAAATAAGGGGAAATATGCATTCTGATGACCAGTGTCTTTGAACTTTCTATC
>JANOYH010000178.1:0-8910 GCA_031428775.1 Bacteroidota bacterium | reverse complement strand
TTTCTATCTCCCATATAAAAAAACACATTGGTAGAAGTTACAAATGCAGCTCCTCCTCCGGGAACACTTGCTGTAGTTGGCAGCAGGGAAAAATAAAATCTCTTATTTGAAATGCCCGTATCCCTCTTTTTAAATTCTAATGAATCTTTTTTAAATAATGGCTTTAAATAGTCAATTACATCTCTTTGATGTAATAGGGTATCTGTGTTGGTATAGACTTTTTTGGGCTGTGCATTAACAGAATAACTATATAAATTGAAAACAATGACAAATAAATAAAAATAAGAAAGGTTAATAAATTTCCACATTTCAATTAATATGGATAAAAAATTAGATTTTCATCCGCTCTACTACTTCCATTCCAGTTGTAGGGTCGGTTCCTTTCAATTCAACATACTCTATATTCGGGAGCCAAAAAGAACCGCCTTTTACACTAACAAATATCTGCTTTAAAATAGCGATTTTTTTGTTAATTGATGTGTAAAGACCAAATTTATTGTCGTTTCCTTTTTTCAAGTACATCAATTTACTCTTATAAGAAACAAAATGTAACTCGTATTGATCTGCAGACAGTTTCTTGCTTTTCAATCCATATGCAAAATTACGCTGTACATAATTTAGCTCTTCTCTCTGACTTTTTTCTTGGTACCTGATCCAATAGGCGTGAATGGGCTCATCCTCAACAAGTGCTGCATTCTTAAAATTCAATTCGTAAACAATAGTATTTATATTAGGGTCTCGTTGTAAAAAAAAAAGCTGGTTGGGATTTCCTGATGGAGTTGGGTATTTCAAGGCTGTCTGAGAAATGGCTGCAAATGAAAAGAATAAACAGGCCAACACACCAAAAAAGAAGCGACTTCTACTCATATGAAAAGGGGCATTTGTACGTATAATGTACAAATTTAAGGGAAACAGTGTAGTTATAGTTAGGAAAAAAACTCATGAAAATGCCACAAGTTTCAGATTTGTAAAATTTAGCCATACTTGTTTTCAATCATCCTAAATAAAAATTAACTGTTGCAAAAGCAAAGGAATTTACTAGAAAAATAAAAGCTAACTTAGAGATTATAGACCTTAGGTTAAAATTATTTTTTTTTGATGCCCGCATATCATATTCATATTTCAGGTTTGGTTCAGGGCGTTGGTTTCAGACCATTAGTTCATCAATTGGCCCTAAAACTAGCATTAGTTGGATGGGTAAAAAATGAAACAGATGGGGTACATATTCATTGTCAGGGTGAGGTAGACACTATGCAACAATTTTACCAGCATATCATCCAAAATCCACCTCAAAATTCCATCATCATTGCTCATTCCTGTTTGGATGCTGAAGTTTTAAACATCCAAGGATTTCAAATATTGCTTAGTACAAACACAGCACCCGCAAACTTAATGCTAACGCCAGACCTTGCTATCTGCGACACCTGCAAAAAAGCCATTAAAGACCCTGCCAATAGAAGATATGGTTATGCCTTTACTACTTGTCTTCAATGCGGACCCAGATATAGTATCACTGATCAACTTCCCTTTGACCGCGAAAACACTACCATGCGCCATTTGGAACAGTGTCCAAGTTGCTTGAAAGAATACCATGATCCATCAGATATAAGGCACTTTTGTCAAACTAATAGTTGTAAAGTCTGTGCCACTAAATTACAGGTTTATTCAAAAGATTTGGTTGAAATAAATGACACTCAAAACGAAG
Organism: Bacteroidota bacterium; assembly: GCA_031428775.1. Lineage (GTDB taxonomy): Bacteria > Bacteroidota > Bacteroidia > Chitinophagales > Chitinophagaceae > Sediminibacterium. The sequence continues at coordinate 7,205 of JANOYH010000178.1, read as the reverse complement.
TATTTCAGCTTTTGACAGAGCAATTAGTTAAAGGAAATATTATTGCTGTTAAAGGCGTAGGTGGATTTTTATTGGTCTGCGATGCTTCGAATAAAAAAACAATACAAACTTTAAGAACAAGAAAAACTCGTCCAACAAAACCTTTTGCGCTTTTGTATGCAGATATAGAAATGCTTCAGGCAGATTTGTCTATTAGTCCGACGGAACTAAATGCATTAAAAGACAAGTCGGGACCAATAGTTTTGTGCAAGACAAAACAACACCCAGAAAACAATATCTGTTTACATGAAATTGCTCCTGGTTTACAAAGTATTGGTGCTATGCTACCTTCATCACCCCTACTACAAATATTGGCAGACCATTTCGGTAAACCAATGGTAGCCACTAGTGCCAACTTTTGTGGGGGCCCAATCGTTTACCAAGACAAGATAGCTAAAGCAGCCCTTCTAAACATTGCAGATTATCTGCTCATTTATGATCGAGAAATTATTGCTCCACAAAACGATAGTATCATTCAATTTAGTAGTAGGGGGCAGAAAATAATATTAAGAAGAAGTAGAGGTCTAGCACCCAATTATTATCCTGCCCATTTTAATGTAAGTAAAGAATCTGTACTTGCAATGGGATCCGAATTAAAATCAAGCTTTGCTATTACAAAAGGAGCACTCGTATTTGTAAGCCAATTTTTAGGCAACCAACAATCAATTGAATCTCAAATGTCATTTGAGATCTCTTTAAATCAAGTGTCAAAATTAACAGACTTTGTACCTGCTGTTATTTTGGTTGACAGTCAACCTGATTTTCACACATCAAAAAACGGCTTAAAAAGAGCTACTGAATTAGACTGTAAGTACATACAGATTCAACACCATGAAGCACATTTTGCAGCTGTCATGGCAGAGAATAAACTATTGGAATTGGATGAGCCCGTTTTAGGATTTATTTGGGATGGTTCGGGCTTGGGAAATGATGGACAGATCTGGGGAGGAGAAATTTTTTTATACGACCAAAGAAAAATAAACAGGTGTGCACACCTTGATTATTTTCCACAATTACAGGGAAATCAGATGAATAAAGAGCCCAGACTTAGTGCACTTAGTATTTTAAAGGATTTTCCTGTTGCACAAAAATTAATCAAAAAACATTTTACTGAAGCCGAATGGACCCATTACCAACAAATATTAAATGCTGAACCCACAATACAAACCAGCAGTATGGGTAGATTAATAGATGCTGTGGCTTGTATACTTGGCATTAAACCCATCATGCAATATGAAGGTGAAGCTGCTCTGTTATTAGAAGCACTTGCCAATAAATCTCCTTATCCTTCTTACGACTCCTACCATTTGCCCTTTAGTAATGGAATTATTGACTGGAAACCTTTAATACAAGAATTACTGCACGACTGGCTTGAGAAAGAACCCAATGAAGTAATTGCATGGAAATTTTTCTATTCACTGGCCAAAGCCATTTCAAAAATTAGCAGTCATTTCTTTATAGACAAACTTGCCTTTAGTGGTGGCGTTTTCCAAAATGCATTGTTAACTGATATGGTTATCGAAATATTGCAACACAAACGACAATTGCATTTTCATAAACAGCTAAGTCCAAATGATGAATGTATTGGTTTTGGCCAATTGGCATGGTATAGTTGCATGGGGCACAATGAAATTGAACATCAAAAAAGATACCAATTGGAATTTGCTAGCAAATCATTATCCCACCAATCCACTGATGGCCCTATTCTCGTCTACTTCTAAAGTATAATCAATGCCTTCTAATCCAAATCCAAATAAGTTTAAAAAATCAGTTTTATAACCAGGTAAATCGCCTATACCTGACAACGTTTCTGTAGAAGCTTGTAACCATAAATCAGCTACTTGCGCTTGTACGCCTTCGCGCATTTCCCAATCGTCAATTCTAATTCTACCTTTTTGATCTGTTTCAATGGAATCTTTTCCCGTGTACAAACGGTCCATAAACAATCGTTGTATTTGTTCAATGCAACCTTCATGAATTCCTTCTTTCTTCATCACTTTATACAACAAAGAAATGTATAATGGAATAACAGGAATGGCAGAACTGGCTTGTGTTACCAATGCTTTATTTACTGATACGTAGGCTGCCCCATTGATCTCTTTTAATTTATCAGCAATTTTAAAGGCAGTTTCTTCAAGATGGTCTTTAGCCCTACCTATGGTGCCTTTTCTATACACCGCTTCTGTTAAAGAGGGTCCTATATAAGAATAGGCTAACGTTAGTGCACCATCAGCCAATACCCCGGCATTTTTCAGTGCATCTATCCACATTTCCCAATCCTCTCCACCCATCACGGCAACGGTATTGGTAATATCATCTTCATTACAAGGCTCAATACTAATAGTGGTTACATTGCCCGTATGAAAGTCGACTGTTTTATTGCTATAAACTTGACCAATTGGTTTTAAAACCGAACGATGTAATACACCCGTAACAGGATGCATTCTAACAGGAGAAGCCAAACTATAAATGATTAAATCTACCTGCCCCAAATCTTCTTTGATAGTTTTAATGGTTCTTTCTTTGATTTCATTAGAGAAAGCATCGCCATTAATCGATTTTGCGTAAAGTCCAGCTTTTGCCGCTTCCTCTTGAAAAGCCATACTGTTATACCAACCAGGTGTGGCAGTTTTACCCTCTGCAGGCGGTTTTTCAAAAAACACCCCAATAGTTGCTGCATTTGAACCAAAAGCTGCTGTAATACGAGACGCCAAACCAAAGCCCGTTGATGCACCAATTACGAGTACTTTTTTAGCTCCTTTAATAACGCCCTTGCTTTTTATGTATTCAATCTGATTGCTAATGTTTTTTGCACAACCTTCGGGATGAGCTGTTAAACAGATAAATCCACGCATTCTAGGTTCTATTACCATAATCGTTTAATTCGTTGTTCTAGTAATTTTTATTCATCAACATTAGGTTTCACAAAATGCTGTAGCGCTTTTAAAGCTGCGACAAAATTAGCAGATTTAACCATTGTTCCATCAAGTCCTCTTCAAATCTAGTATTACTTATCAACTAATTCATTTTGCAGGAGTAATGATGATATTGCGGAATTCAATGGGACCGTGATCGCCTTGAATTAAAATTGGTCCGGGTTCACCTTCTTTGCTGTCAATTGCTCCTCCTGTTATACCCGGAATGGTAGACAAACTAATCACGGTAAATCCATTAGCAACAACCGTTACATTCCTACCTATCAGTGTGATATCATAAGATTGCCATTCCCCCGCATTTTTTGCAACCATTCTATTGGGTGGGAGGAAACCATATACTGCACTAAACTGATCGTTCCAAGGTTCCATTCCTTTGCTATCTACAATCTGAATTTCATAACGTCCACGCAAATAGACACCACTATTGCTTCCCTTAGGATAACGGAACTCAACGTGCAATTTAAAGTCATTATATGTTTTTTTTGTGACCAAATTGGATCCCGATTTTGTACTTGCCAATATTCCATTAATAACTTTCCACTGGTTCTCACCTATTGATTTCCATAGATTCATGTCAGATTTTCCAATCAATTGAACAGGTGTTCCCCACACAGTTGTTTTAGTTCTAAGCAATGATGGGGCTCTTTCTCCAGTAAAGGGATAGGTTTTCCCATCTGTGTAAACCATGGTTCCTGTTATTTTATCTGAAGCATAATCGCCTTCAAAGACCAAATAAGAATTGCCCGGTTCCCATTGTATTGGAATTGAAAAGTAAAAGTGATGATTGTTCTCCTTAACTTCTGCAATGGGCCTTGCACTTCCAAAAGCATACACAAACCTTCCAATTAAAGTATGTGAACCGGAATGTTGCACTTCTAACCAAGAAGGAAGTAGTTTGCCATCTTTTGCAATGGTAAGATCCCATCTACCTACTAATGTGGTGCTTTCTGCTTGAAATACTGAATTTGCATGTATTGTTTGCATTGCCAACAAGGCAAATGAAACCCAAATCCATTTGAATAAATTAGCAATTTTCATGGCAACTCTTTTATATAAAAGTTCAATTATAGGTGTCGATTTTTTTTTCTACTATTTTCTCTGCAATCAACAAATCAAGCGGTCTAGTAATCTTAATATTTCCATATTCTCCTTCAATTAAATGCACTTTATTTCCTAACGCTTCCAGTACCGTTGCTTCATCCGTAAAAGATTCTTGAAAATCAATTTCAAATGCAGGTAATAATAATGCAGTTTGAAAAGTCTGTGGAGTTTGAATGATACGTACTTGATTTCTGTCGGCAACAAAATTAGTTTCGCCCTCCACAATTCGGATACTATCCGTTGCGGCAACGGCCGGAATAGCACTACCCTTTTGAACTGCCTGCTCATAACAACGATGTATGAGCTCTATAGAAACTAAACAACGAACCCCATCATGAACAAAAACAATTCCTTCTTCTTTTATATGCAATAATCCATTTTTCACGGAATGAAACCTTGTTAATCCTCCTTCTACTATGGTAATATTTGCACTAGCTTCAAATGCGTCGACTAGTAATTGCCCTTCAAATAAAAACTCTTTTGGCAAGACCAATATAATTTCTATATCAGCATAGGCACATAAAAATTGATTCAAAGTATAAAAAAGAATCGGCTTGTCTTTTAACAATAGAAACTGTTTTGGTTTATCTGCACCCATACGCAAACCCGCACCACCAGCTACTATCACGGCATATTTACGCATGTATCATTTTCATTTACATTAAATCATTACAACAAAAACTAGCAAAGACGATTCAAATAAAAGTAACCATTCTTTCAAATTCTTGTTATGCTTCTACAAGTAATAACAGACATTCCTTTAAAAGTATTTCTTTGTTAATGGCGGCAGTACCTACTTCTTCACAGACAAGTCCACCCGCAATATTTGCCATCTCCGCAGCAAGCAACATATTCTTAGTAACAGCATACACCATTGAAGCCACAGCAATCACTGTATCTCCAGCACCACTCACATCCGCTATATTTCGAACATGCGTTGGAATGATTGTAGCCGCTTTGTCTTCTTGAAAAAACACGCCTTTTTCAGAAAGCGTAATAAAAGATATTTTATGATGTAAGGCTTTTTGCAAAGACTGATGAATGTTATCCATACACGCCAAATCAACTTTATCCAACACTATATTTAGTCCTTCTACTACTTCTTTTAAATTGGGTTTAAATATGTCTACTCCAACATAAGACAGAAAATTTTTCTTTTTGGGGTCAACTGTGGTTATCACGTCATATTCTTTACACAAAGCAATTACTTTTTTAATCAATCCTTCCGTCAACACCCCTTTATTGTAGTCTTCGAAAATCAATACATCCGGTTTTTCAGTTGCAAAATATTTTTCAATACTTTCCAATAAAGCCGCTTCCATAATTGGCGTAATGTCTGAAGTTATTTCGGCATCAAGACGCATCATTTGTTGATTCCTACTCATTACCCTTGTTTTATTGGTAGTGATTCTACCAGGGTTAGTAATGAGGTAGTTGGTATTGATCTGAAATTGCGACAATAAAGTACAAAGTTCTCTACCTTCAACATCGTCTCCAATCATTGAAATAATAGTAGTATGTGCACCAAGTGAAGCCGTGTTTAAAGCCACATTTGCCGCACCTCCTACCCTTAATTCCTTTTTTTTGAGGGAGACTACAGGAACTGGCGCTTCCGGCGAAATTCGGTCTGTATTTCCCCACCAATACGTATCTAACATCACGTCGCCCAAAATAGCAACCTTTAATTCCTGAAACTGCTGAAACAAATCAGCGATATCGATCTGAGACATGTTAATCTGCTCTTTTTTTATTACTTACCGCAATATAATATAATGGCACTCCTAATGCCGTGATTCCTAATCCCCATAAAGAATAAGTAGGTGAAGTCCAAACTAATCCAATACAAAATACGGTTGCCAATAAAATATAGATCAAAGGCAACACAGGGTAACCAAAAGCGCGATAAGGGCGTTCTGCATTGGGCAGTTTTTTTCTTAAAATAAAGATCCCAATAATGGTTAGCACATAAAATATCACCACAATGAATGAAACCATGGTTAGTAAGTCGCCATACTTCCCACTCAAACAAAGTATGCCCGCAACCAAACATTGTAACCACAGTGCGTATTCAGGCACAGCGTTTTTGTTGAGCTCACCCGTTTTCTTAAAAAATAACCCGTCTTTAGCCATGGTATAATACACCCTTGCTCCAGCAAGAATTAACCCATTATTACAACCAAAAGTAGAGATCATGATCATAACTGCAATTACAATGGTACCCGCGTTTCCAAAAATGGCATTCGCTGCGGTAACGGCAACACGGTCGTTTTCCGCATAAGCAATTTGTTGTAATGGCAACACGTGCAAATACATCAAATTGGCAGTTACATAAATGAGGGTAACAATCAGTGTTCCAAAAAATAGGCTCAAACCAATATTGCGTTGGGGGTTCTTGATTTCACCAGCAATAAAAGTGACGTTATTCCAAGAATCGCTACTAAAAATAGAGCCCACCATTGCCGCAGCAACTGCACCAATTAATACCGCACCAGTAATGGGTTGCCATCCTGCAGGTTGTAAAATGCCTGCAGCATCTTTTGCACCAAGGTCTTGCATAGCAAACAGACCTGTTTGCCAGTTTTCATTCCAGAAACTTTCTTTAGACAATAAAAATCCAAACACAATCAATCCAAATAAGGACACCAATTTTGTGACCGTAAAAGTAGATTGAATAATTTTTCCACCTTTTACGCCTTTGGTGTTGGTATAGGTTAAAAATGCAATCATGGCAATAGCCAATACTTGAGCTGCAGAAATTTTCAGAAATCCAAGATCCAATAATATATTTCCCTCGCCTACAGCAGGAATGAGATATGCCGTAAACCTAGCAAAGGCAACACCAACGGCAGCAATGGTTGCCGTTTGAATCACTGAAAAAAAGCTCCAACCAAATAAGAAAGCCACCAATGGGTTATACGCTTCTTTGAGGTACACGTATTGACCACCTGCTTTAGGATACATGGCACTTAATTCTCCATAACTCACTGCTGCAGTGATTGTCATAAAGCCTGTAATTAACCATACTATGATTAACCAACCAGCACTTCCTACATTACGGGTAATGTCTGCACTTACTATAAAAATCCCCGAGCCAATCATTCCTCCAGCTACAATCATGGTAGCATCAAA